>JAGPDK010000135.1 GCA_018057605.1 Kofleriaceae bacterium
GGCTTTGCCGAAGCGCCCCGTCGGCCGCTATGCCGGCGGTGATGCGAATGTTGGCATCAATTTTTACCACGGTGCGAACAAATGCGAATTCGTCGGCGATAACCTTGGCTACGGCCACGTCGCGCAGGCCAGGGAGGGCGGCCAGCACAGTGTGAACTCGGGTGTCCAACGCCCGTAAGAAATCACGCGTCGCGCCGGCGGTGGCGTCGTCGTCGAACTGGCCGGTCGCGGCACCATCGCTGAGCAGCACAATGCCAGCCAGATCGTGGCCGTCGTAGCGGCTACGTACGGATTCAAGGGCCTTGCGCAAATCGGTGGCACGGCCGGTTGCCGCATTGCTGGCCAACCCTGCCACCGAGGTAGCACGCAACGCATCGGAAAATGTAAAAAAATCTAGCTTGTGGTTGCGCTGCCAGCTGGTTAACGCGTCACTTGATGCGTCGAGCAAGCGTTTCATGCGGGTGATCCGTGGCGCTTGGCCGGGCGTTTCGCGTAGCGCCATCGATAGCGAATCGTCAACGAGAATGGCCACTCGGTTGGGCTCACGCGCAACTTGGCGCAGTTCAATCGCGGGTTCGATAAACATAACAAAAGCTGCCACGGCCGCGCCGGATCGTAGCCCGACGATGGCCGCACGGTGCCAGCCGAATGCTGTGCGGGTTGCGCGCCATGACAAGGCTACGATTGCAACGGTGGCGACGCCGCCGAGCAATAAGGTGAAGCGGCCCCACGGCGCGAGCATCACCCAGCGGTGTTCGTTGAAATCGACGCCGGACGGTGCGCCAAAATGCACCGCGATGGCCACCATGCCTTCGGCCGCCAACGCGCCCACCATGCCGAGTGCTAACACACCGGCAGCCGCGCCGCGTACCGGTCGGCGTCGTCGAAACAGCCAGACGGCCAGCGTCACGAACATCACGGCGGCCAAGGCCAAGGCTACGCGCGTTAGGTTTGAAAATAGTGCCACGCTCATCGTCGGGTCACTTAGGGGCGCCGGGTTTAGTTGCCGGCGCGCCGGGTTTTCGCGGCGGCAGGGTCGGTGCCGTCGTGCCATCGTCTTTGGGTTTCCACCGTCGCCGTTTCAAAATAAATGGCACGTGGACTTGGTCGGTTTTGTAGTCCAAACACAGCGCGTACATCACGATATTTACGCCGAGCCTAAAGCTCAATTCGCGTTGCCGTTCGCCGCCCGGCTCGCAGGTAAACTCGTAGTTGCCAAAATTGTCGCGCGTCCAGGCGCCGCCCATGTCGTTGTTGATGTACGCGCAGGTGATGCGGCCATCCCGGACAATGCCTTCCATCGCCGGTGCGGAAAGCACGCGGCCGTAGGGCTTATCGAGCAGGTAAAATGATTTGTAGATCACGTTTTCGGTATCGATAATCTCGAAGTTTTTCGCTGGCGCTGGATACACCGCTGCAAGCAATCGGCGCACCGCTGCATCAAAACCGCTGCCTGCGCCGGCCTGGGCCGAATCGATCAGCAAAAAGCCGCCAAAGGTCAAAAATCGACGGAGCGCTTCAATCGCTGCGCCGCTTGGCAAATCGAATTCGCGATCCCCTGCCAAATACAAAAATGGAGTTTCGTGTAGCGTCTCGCTGGCCAATGTCACGACGACGGGTTCAAGCGCAACGTCGATGGCAGTGCGTTTTTCTAACTCCCAAGCGAAGCGCTTGAGCGCGAGCGGCCGTGGATTCCACGACGATCCCGAGCCCAATTGCAGTTGGCCAATGCGAAATTTTGAACTGGGCCCAATTCCCGCAGCCGTCGATGGCCTAACGATGGCCCACCCCGCTAGCGCTGCGACACCGCGCAACCCTGCCGTTACGACGCTGCGCCGGGTCCAAGTTCGAGGAGACTTTGCCATACCGTAAGAACCGCCGCGACTGTAGCACGTTTGGTTCGACTCGCCTTGACACTCGCGATGGGTAGGCAAAAGATCACGAGGTGTGGTCGAGCTATTCCGCGCGCCAAGCTGCGCAGCTAATTGGACTGTCGGAATCGGCAGTGCGCAGCTGCATCCGCGATGGTTTAGTTGGTCTGGCAACCGACGTGCCGGCCCACTTGACCTTTCGCGACCTAGCCACCTTGCGGCTGATTAAGCGTTTGACCGAAGCTGGGTTACCGCTTGCCAATGTGCGGCGCGAGTTGCAACGCTTGAGCGCAGGGTTGCCGTCGAGCCAAAGTCTTAGTGAGTTGCCGATCGACGTGCGTGGGCAGCGGTTGGTGGTCCGCGGCTCGTTGGCCGCGTCGGTTGGCCAGCTAGATTTATTTGCACCTCCTGCCGTTGCGGCACCTGGTCAATTGCATGCGTTGCCCCGGGTTGCGGCGGTTGCGCCAAGCAATAATTTGTTGCAACCGGTGACACTCATCACGGCCGATGAATGGTTCATCAAAGCGTTTGATCTTGAAGATCGTGATCCATGGGCAGCGATCGATGCTTATCGCCGCGGTTTGCGGCTACGGCCGGATGCGTCTGAATCGTGGGTCAATCTGGGGCGCTTGTTAGCCGAAAACAACGATGGCGCAGGAGCGTCCGAATGTTTTCGTACGGCTGCGGAGCTTGATCCCAGCGACGCCACCACGCATTACAATTTGGGCGTCGTAGCCCAAGATGAAGGCCGTGAATCCGAGGCCATCACGCTGTATCGCCGCGCCATTGACCTCGATCCGCAACTGGCCGAAGCGCATTACAATTTAGCAACGTTGTTTGATCAGACCGGCGATCCACGCGCTGCGATCCGTCATATTAATGAGTATCGGAAACTGACCAAGGGGCGCTAGCTAGCGACCCTGTGAGCCCAGCCACGCGTCGGGCGGTCCACACGCTACGCCCGTTAGATGGTGCTTAAAAGTCGAAGCGAACCATCGCGCCGGCGCCATCGGCGGCGACGATTGGCGTAACTACCACCCGATCACGGGTTTTGCGATGCGAAGCGCTGCGTTCACTCGACCCGGATTCGCGAATGTATGCGAAGTAGAACCCAACTGCGGCCATCGTACCGCCGACGGCGACGAGCCCCATGCCAATGCCAGTATTCCGACGTTGATTGCAGCTATCCGCGACTTCGGCGAAGCCTTTGCCGCAGTCGCTGTCACTCCATCGCTGGCCATCAGGATTAGTGCCGACGGGACGTTCGTCGTTCATTTTGTTAAAGCTGTAGGCCCAAAAGCCGCCACCACCTGCAGCCACGGCCAAGCCGCCAAAGAACATGCCTTTCCACAGCCCTTTGCCACTACTGCGATCGCGCGAGACTAAGCCTTCACGGCTTTGCAATGTACCTGCACCGGTGTTGCTGCTATCAGGATTTTTGTCAGCTGGCTTCACCGAAGTGTCGGCCCACATAGCCGACACCGTCACATCTTCGCCGCCAATAACTGAAACAGTTTGCGAAAATCGCGGGCGGCCCTCGGCGTCGACGGCGATTTCGTAGCTGCCTTCGGTCAGGCCCGTAATTTTGAATTCACCGGCAACCAATGAGCCACGGGCCTTACCGTTAACCAACACCGTGCCGCGCTGAGCACTTGAACGCACCATCACGCTGCCTTGCGTAGCCGCGCCGACCAAGCGGCCGTACAGATTCTTGCCCCAGCTGGTAACCGACAAGCCGGTGCTTTCATTGTACGGCACAGAATCAGGAATGCGTTGTGCAATTTGTTTTGAGCTGACTTGCATCAAGAACAACACGACTTGGTAGCCGGTTTTGCCGCGTTCAACTTTGCCATAAACCAGGAAGTCAGTCTTGAGATTGTTGCCCATGCCGGCAATGCACTCGCGGTATTTGTCTTTGCTGTCTTTGTCTTTGCCTTCTTCATCGCAGCCAGCAATCGCCTTGAGATCGATGAATTCCCGTGTGCTGCTTGGCGCAAGCAAATACGGGCCCGAATTGCTGTTGGGGCGAACGCGCATGGCATCGGTGAGGGCCTTGGCAAACTGGGTGGTGGCAGCATCAATGCCCGCGCCGCCATCGATCACTTCGAGACCTAAAATGGCGATCTTCGGTTTATCTTTTTGGGCTGCGGCTGGGGCGACCCACCCCACCAGCGCGATTGCGATCGCAACTAGCGAGAACATCCATGGAAATCGATTGCGATTGGCACAAGACATAAGGTTCCTCGACCCGATGATTATACACATGAATCGGTGCCAAATGGGGGTGATTGAGGCCACGAAGACATGTGGGTGTTCAGGTAGGTGGTAGGCTGCCCGCATGCGGACCCTATCGGTTCGAATCATGCTGGCATTTGCTGCGGTGATCGTCACATTTGGCATCACCACGGCTGTGGTCGTGTTGTATCTCAATAATTTTGCCGTCGAAATCGGGGTAATTAAGACCGGTTACCTACCCCTGGCCTTGGGATCCAAAGATTTCGCAAGCCGGCAAGAAGCCCTACGCGCCTACCTAGCGGAGGATTTCCGAGAAGAAGCCAGTGCCCGCAACGCCGCTCGGACCTTGTCGCGGTACCGTCGTGAACGCGATAAAACATTGCGCGAAACATTGTTGGTGTTGGGCTCGATGAGCGAAGTGCCAGCGCGCCATCAGCGTCGCCTGGCCGATGCCGCCACGCAGCTTACCGCGATATCGGATGCCATTGATGTTACGGCCAAAGAGTACGCCTTGCTGTTAATCGCACCGCCGATCGCCGCCAATCTCGATCGTGATTTGGTGAGCCGCGTGGCCGCAGCGGCGGCGCTTACCAACTTGATTGACCAGGAGAAAATGATTAGCAGCCGAACCGGCAAACTGGCCGAGTATCTCAAAAGTCTGGTTACCAAATCAGCCAGCAATCTCGAAGACAACGAACATAGTTTGCGGCTGTACACGGTGACCTGGGCCGGAGGCGCCATCGTGTTGGGTATTTTGCTTTCGGTCTGGGCCAGCCTGGCGTTGCGGCCGTTACGCCGGCTTCGCGACGCTGCGGCGCAAATTGCAGCTGGCGATTACGGTAATCGAATTGAGGAACGTGGGCCCAAAGAAGTCGCTGATCTAGCCCGCGAATTCAATGCCATGGGCCGTGCGGTTCAAGATCGTGAACGCGAGTTAGTGCGTTCGGAACGGCTGGTGGCAGTCGGCAAAATGGCCCAACTGATTACCCACGAAGTGCGAAATCCGTTGTCGTCGATTGGCCTCAACACCGAGCTGCTCGAGGAAGAATTGGCGCACTTACCTGCGAGCAGTGAAGCTAAAGAACTGTGCGCTGCAATCAATCGTGAAATCGATCGCCTGACTGAGATTACCGAGGACTATTTACAAATGGGCCGGTTGCCTAAGCCCAAGCTGCATGCCGAGGAGGTTTTTCCGGTGGTGGCGGCGCTGGCTGATTTTGTCAGCGAGGATCTTTTACAGCGTGGTGTCACCCTACGGTTAGCAGCAGCACCTGAAGGTTCGACGCTGGCCATGGTTGATAGCGGGCAGTTGCGGCAATGTTTATTGAACTTGGTTCGCAATGCCGCCGATGCAGTGGCCGGCCGGACCGACGGTCAGGTTGATGTGAGGGTCCGTACCGGCAACGGCGGGGTTGACATCGTGGTGAGTGATAATGGGCCAGGCATTCCATTGGCTGACCAGAATCGGGTTTTTGACCCGTTTTTTTCAACCAAACAAGGGGGATCCGGCTTGGGCCTTGCACTGACCCAGCAAATTGTCCGCGATCATGGTGGCACGCTTCAAGTTACCCCTTTGACGGAGGGCGCGACGGGTGGCGCGACGTTTGTGATTACGCTTCCACTTTTGGTTGCGGAATGAAGTAGGCTATAGCCACGCGAGAAGTTGCCACCACGCGTAAGGTAATGGACAGTGCCAGGAGGTTGCACCGGGATGTCTGATTCTCAATCTCATGATCTTCGCGGTGAGACTCGTGAAGAGATCACGCTGTTCGTCGAATACGAAGGCGCGGAAGATATTCTCGGCGATTACACCGAGAACTTATCCGCTGGCGGGACTTTTGTGGCGACCACGCGTGAATTAGCGATCGGCACCGAAGTCAAATTGGTGCTGCAGTTCCCCGGGTTGCTTCGGCCACTTTCGTTAACCGGCGTGGTGCGGTGGAAGCGCGCCGACCTGCCAGGTTGTGGCATTGAGTTTGTCGACGCTGGTGAACGCTTGTTTATGTTGACGGTGATGGAGCAAATTCGCGAGCGGGATCCGCGTACGGTGCAACAGCCATATCGGCTGCTGCTGGTCGAAGATAATGTGCACATCGCGGCGTTAATTGAAGAAGGGTTGACCAGCTCATCGCAGCGCAGCTTCGGTAATCGGCTGGTGTTTCAGTTCCGCCGTGCTGGTAATGGTCGCGATGCGTGCGAAATACTGCGCCAAGAAACGTTTGACGCGATGATTGTGGATGTGTACTTGCCGATCATCGATGGCCCGGGCGTCGTGCGTTTTGCGCGGCAAGAATTGGGGTTAACCACGCTTCCTATCATCGCGATATCGGGTGGTGGTGCGGCGGCAAAAAAAGTGGCGCTTGAAGCGGGTGCTGACCTTTTTCTCGATAAACCGATGCGGCTCAAACAAGTTATCGAAACGATGCAGCGGCTGATGTTGCCGGCCAACGCGCGCGCGTGAATGCCGAGCGGGCCGGGCTTCGGTGGCCGCTACGGTGCCAGGCGGTCGCGCAACCAACCTTGGGTGGCATCACGGCGATACCTCACACGATCATGCAAGCGGTTGGGTTGCCCCTGCCAAAATTCAAAACTATGCGGCACGACGCGGTACCCACCCCACCAGGGTGGCCGAGTTGGGGCGGTGCCGCCATGTTCGCGTTCGAGCTCATCGATTCGGGCCTGCAATACGCTGCGTTCGACGGGGCGTGATTGCGGCGATGCAATCGCTCCGAGTTGGCTGACAAACGGTCGTACTGCGAAATATGCATCTGATTCGGCTTCGCTTACTTTTTCGACAGCTCCGACAACTCGGATTTGTCGATGCAGCGGTTCCCAGTACAGGGCCAACGCCGCGCGCGGATGGGTTCCCAGTTCTTCACCTTTGGCGCTTTGGTAGTTGGTGAAAAAAACCAAGCCGCGCTGATCGATTTCTTTGAGCAGCACAATGCGTACAGCGGGCCAGCCATCACTAGTGACGGTGGCGAGTGACATCGCATTTACGGTAGGCAGCTGCCGCGCCTCGGCGGCGCCAAACCATGTTCGAAATTGGATGAATGGATCCGGCGCCGCAGTGTCAGGATCAATCGACTCACCGTTGTACTGGTTGCCATGCTGCCAAAGCAATTGCCGATCAAGTTCGCTCATACGCAAGCGTTTACCATAATCAACCGGCTTGAAGCTCGGCAGGACTCTGCGTCCTATCCTTGCGATATAGATTCGAGGTCCCGCGAAGATTGCGGTTACTGATCGTCGTCGTCGTCGTCGTCGTCGGGATCATCGGGATCGGTGTCATCCGGCTCGTTTGGATCATCTGCAGGTAACGGCGTACCGAGCCCAGCGTTAACCTTCTCGCGAAGATCTTTGCCGACCTTGAAGAACGGCAAGCGCTTTTCAGCAACGTGCACGGTCTCGCCGGTGCGCGGATTGCGCCCTTCGTACGATTTGTATTTTCGTACGGTAAAGCTCCCAAATCCGCGAATCTCAATACCTTCCCCACGCTCAAGGGCCTTGACCATCGAGTCAAAGACGGTATTGACAATCGCTTCCGCTTTACCAGCCGGGAGCTTGAGTATCTCTGAGATCTTTTCGATGAGCTCTGACTTGGTCACGATCTCGTAACTCCGCGTAATAACTTATGTTGATGCTAAAGGGGCTTGGCCCTAGGTTGCAAGCGTAACGCAGCGAAATCATACACTGCGGATTCGACTAGTCTGGCGATACCGCAGGCAGTGGACGTTCGTTGTCGACCGTAAACGACCGATAAGTAAGGGGAAATCGGTAAGTTTCGCAGCGGTGGCGAGCGTAGAAATCAATGAGATCTCGCCAACGAATTTTTCCGCTGCCGAGGCCACCTTTCACTCCTGACGACGGTTTTGGGTCGCAAGGGGACGGAGTGGCACGGTCATTCCGGTGAACTTTCGCCAACTTGTCGTCCACTCCAACCAAGGTGGGCGGTACTTGCTGCACATAATATGCGGCCAACGGCGTTAGCTCGATGGATTGCAGTTTAATGCTGGCGGTAATGCCGTCGCGAAACTGACATACCGAAATTACTTCGCTGCCATGGGCTGCGACCACCATCGTATTATGCGGCGAATGTTTCACATTGTTGCAGACGTACGAACTCGCCGAGGTGGTGGCGAGTAAGTGATACGCCATCGGGTGGTCGGCGGCGTTGCTTAGGACCACCACGGCATTGTCGGTTGCGGTGTCGCGTTTGAACTTCACCGACAGCCCGGCGAGGTCGATCGCGGCGGAATCGATGGCGAGGTCGGTGGTGGTTTGGCCTTCTTGCCAGCGCAACACTTTGGCGACGTCAGATTCAGCCGGGACAGCTATGCCTGCGGTGTGGGCGTCGCTTTCGAGATAACCGGCCCACACACTCTTGGTTTGTGTCGATGCAGTGAATAATTCGCCTGCGGTTTTACCGCGCAAGATCGGCGCTGGCGGTTTGGCCGCAATCTGAACATCGCCACAGAAACGCCAAGTCGTAAGGCCCGCAACAAGCCCGACGCCGACGAGTGCAACGATGATTCGATATTGTGAGTCGGTAACTTTTGGCATGTGCAACCGAAAGTGCGCAGTGTGGGTAACTACTCCAGCATACTTCGAAAGCTGTATTTAGATCTCCATTGGCCATAAAAGATTGACTCGATCGACTGCTCGGTGCCTAATCAATGAAGATGAGACGCCTTGGAGGGATTCGTCATGTCGCAGTCGTGGTGATCACGGCCGCATTGACGTTCGCACGTGTGGCCCCGGCTGCGGCGCAAGCTGATTCAATCGCCGAACTCAGCGCGACCTTGAGCAAAAGCTCCAGTGAAAAATCGCGGCTCGGCGCAGTGATTGCGTTAGCTCGATTAGGTGATCGCAGCACGATGAAACCTTTGGTTGCGGGATTGCGTGATCCCAGCGCCAAAGTGCGGGCCGCGGCGGCGGCCGCGTTAGGGCGGTTAGCCCACAAGTCTGCGTTGCCTGCGCTGCGCGAAGCTTGCAATGACGGTGACGAATTGGTTCGTAAGCAAGCGACCAAAGCAGTTGCGCTAGTGAGTCATGCCAATGGAATTGCGCTGGAACCACAAGGCGCAGAATCGGTCGCGTCAGTCGCAAAAAACGCGGCGCCTACCAAGGCGGGTTTTGGTAATCAACCGCGGGCCTTAGCTGCAAGGCCAGAGTTGTATGTGTTGATCAACACGTCGACCGATGATTCTTCCAAAAAAGTTGATGAAAAAACTCGAAAATTTCACGGTGAAATTGTTCGTTCAGCGATGGCTGCCGCATTAAAAACCTCGCCGGCGATCAGTGGCAATGTTGCTGATCTCGAAAAATATGGGCTGACCGCACGCAACCTAGATTTGTCAGTGGTCACCTTGGACGCCAAGGCGGTCGGCAACACGATGGAGATCGACGCGCAATTGCGGCTCGCGATTTCGGACAAACAAGGCAAAATGCTCGCGTTTGTTTCAGGTGGCGCCAAGGTTTCGGTGGCAAAACGGACGTTTGAGCTGAAGCAACTACCTGATTTGCGCCGCGAAGCCCTCGAAGGCGCGGTGCAGGGCTTATTCGGCAAGCTGCTTGATCATCTGCGGCGCAGCGCCCGCAGCTGACATTGTTGGCAGCGCCCGCAGCTGACATTGTTGGCAGCGCCCGCAGCTGACATTGTTGGCAGCGCCCGCAGCTGACATGGTTCGCTGCGTACGGCGCTGCGTACATTGGTGCGCGCTGTTGCGCGGTTCTGTAGTAATGTAGCCCTACGATGCGGAAACCTGTGACACTTATGCGGTCTCTGTATACGCAATTACCAATCGTCGTTATGGGATTGGCGAGTTGCTCATTTACCGCTAGCGACGGAGCCAACGCGTCGCAGCCGGCCGACGGTGGAGCGCGCGATGGGCGCGGCGGGGATGAGGCCAGTGTTGACGCTGCGACAGTTGACGCCGTGGCGCCTCCGACGCCTTTCGATGTTACGATGTGCCCGGTCGATTACCAATCGGTCGGCAATGTCACGACGTCGCGCTATCGCGCAGGGGCTACAGGCATCGCAATTTCGTGGGGCGCTGCGGCCCAGTTATGTGAAGCCGACTCGCCGGATTTGCAACCCATCACTCACTTAGTGGTTTTCGAGTCTTTGGATGAATATGACGCAGTCGTCCCTACGTTGCAGGCCGAACACGCTTACAATTCGACGTGGACGGGTACATTTCGGTACTTCGACCGTGGCGTGTTTCGCATTCGCACGGTCACGGGGCAAACGGCCGGTGTCTTAGACATCTTCAAATATGATGGAGGCGCACGGCAAAACACTTCAGAATCTACCCGTGCCACGTTTTTGCTGGGCACGGACCATCGCTATTCAAATAACCCGCTCGACTTTCGCTACAATTTCATTTGTGAGTGCGACGGTCGTGCCGGCGGCAAGCGGCCGCGATAAACGACGGGCGCGCGGTGACGCGGCGGTTATGGGGCGCGAAAAACTGGGACCAAGTTGAAGCGCTCGTCCCACGATGGGTGCCGACGACGAAAAAAATCGAGGCGGGCTTCTGGGCTTTGGGCAAACGCTGAATCCGATGCAACCTTAGCGTCGAATTCGATTTGCAACGCCGGGTTGGCGGCGAGCATGTCGCGCGCAACTTGTTCGGCGACGTAGTCTTCCATATATTCTTTTTGCTCGAAGACGGTGTTGAACAGGCCCCAGTTGACCAAAGCATCACGTGCCGTCGGTTCAAACAGGTTCAGCACCAGGCGGGCCATGGGTTGTGCAATCGGAATCCACAGCGCGCCTGGCGTTAACACGCGGGTTTCCGATTGCCAAGATCCAGTCAAAGTAACGCGTTGCCGACCTTCGTAGCTCTTGTTGTCAAATGCGATTTTTTCGGGCCGAAACGTTTGCACCGCGAGGGGGCGTCCGATGGTGGCAGGTTGGTACTGAATGCCGTGGCAACGCAGCAATGGCTCGACCAGCTTAGCAAAGCCACCGTCGATGAAATAGCCTTTGGTCGGCGCGGTTACGGTAACCAGCGGAACAAATTGATCGAACAAGGGAATGGTCCAGATTGCCGGTTTGCGCTCGTCGTAGTGCGTCCACGTTGCGGTGGAAAGCGCCGAGGCTTCGCGCGTGAGTTGATACCCCTTAAATTCAAAAGGCCGAGACTGCGCGCTGACATCA
>JAGPDK010000136.1 GCA_018057605.1 Kofleriaceae bacterium
GCTGTGGGCGGCGGGCGATTTTGCCGAGCTACCCCAGCGCGCCACCATGCGTTTAGGGCCAGCATTGACCGCGGCCCTTGAGGCGCAACTAGCTGACGATGCCCGGCAGCGTGTCGCCGCCGTGTACGCCAGCGCCCAATTTACAATTGACGCGGCGCCGCTCGAAGTAATCGAAGTGCGCATGCGCTACCACGACGCCGTTGCGGTTGCGATCAATGGCTGGGTCATGGCGCGACGGCAGTGGCCGCGTGATCAGGGCAGTGCCGCGCGGCCCCACGGCCCTGAGTGGGAAACCTTTTACATTGCGGTGGCTCCGGGCTTACTCGCGCCTGGGCGCAACACACTTAGCTTGCAAGTTCGGCCGTTCCGCAAGCGCGCGCTGCCCGAAATGGAAGTTGAGGTTGTTGCTGCACCATCGGTTCGGCTGGTTCGCGGCCCCCTGGTGCAGCGGGTCACGCCGACCACGGCTACGGTGGTGGCCGAGGTGTCGGCGGCGGTGCCGGCTTCGCTGCGATGGACCAGCGGCGACACCGGGCAGTGGCAGACGATAGCGTCGCCCGTGGGCAAGCGCCATGTATTCGATCTCGCGGGCTTACCCAGTGGCCGCATTACCTACGAAGTACACGCCGGGGCGTCGCATCCCACCGCGAATTTTTTTACTGCGCCGCGCGATAATGCCGTGGTGCGGCTCGCCGTTTATGGCGACGTGCGGGGCGGTCATGATGTCCATCGGCGCATCGTCGACGCCATGCAAGGCGAAGCACCGGATGCGGTCTTGACCACCGGTGATATGGTGTTGCGCGGCAGCGACGAAGCCGACTGGCAGCGATTTTTTGCCGTGATTGAACCGCTTGCGGCGCGCGTTCCATACTACCCAAGCATGGGCAACCACGACTTGGGCCGTGCTGGCGACAGTGCGCGCCGCGCCATGGCGTTGTTTGCGCTACCGGTCAGCGCGGATGCGTCCGCTCGGCAAGATACCGACGGAGATTGGTACAGCATTGACATCGCTAATGTGCATTTGGTGTTTCTCGATTCAAATCGTTATGATCAAGCGGCACAGCTGACCTGGCTTGAACATGATCTGCGTGCTGCTCGCGGCCGCAACGTACGTGCGGTGATTGCGTTAACCCATGCGGGCCCGTGGTCACGCGGCATTCACCATGGCAGCAAGTTGGCGCGTGAACGTTACGTGCCGCTGCTGGTACAATTTGGCGTCGATTTGTTGCTGTCGGGTCACGAGCATCTTTACCAACGCGGCCAATTTGCCGGCCTGCGCTACATCGTGAGTGGCGGTGGTGGCGCTAGTTTATATTCCATCTTGTGCGGTACCAATGACCGTAAGCCGTGTGCGATTCCCGATGGCATGTTGCACATCGAAAAAGTTCATCACTATGTGATGCTGACCATTACCGACCGGCAACTCGAAGTATGTCCGCGCCACCCTGATGGCAGCCCGTTGGAGCCGTGTCTTCAGTGGCCCCTGGCTGCGCCTGCGCCTGCGCCTGCGCCTGCGCGTGCACCAGCGCCGTGAGCGTTAGTTTTCAATTGCAGCGAGCAGTTCACCCACGGCTTCTTCAATGTTCACCGCAATGCGGCGGGGCACCGGTGCGCCGTCTTCGGCCACCAGGGCCGCAAGTTTCCGCGCGGTTTGGGCGATCATCGAACGTTGGGTTTCGGCGCGTTCGCGATCGTTTTGGGGAAACGCGGCCTCTTTAAATCGACGCGACAACAGCGGCGCTTCGACGCCTTCTTCAAACGCCACGCGATGCATAGTTGCGATGGTTTCTTCGTCAGCGGCGCCACGTTCGGTGGCTTTGGCCACAAAGCTTACCGCGGCGATGCTTGGAATTGGGCCATCGGCATCACGGGCGCGGTCGATCACACGCGGCGCTGCGGTTTCTAAAAAACGGTAACTGCCGAGTAACTTGGCGACCGTTGCCGTGCGCATGTGCAGTTCCTTTTTGCAGTATGCGTCGAAGTCGTCGTAGCCCCAGTTGCGCCACCATTGTTTGGCTTGGCACTGCGACAATGCTTCGGCCAATTCCAACCAGCTGCGTTTGAAGGTTCGAGCTTTGGCCAACACATCGGCGCGCTTCGGGTCGTCGGATACCGCATTCATGCGGTCTTCCATTTGTCGATCAGTCTTGGTGATAATGTTTTGACCCATGCGGCGTGCACCCTACGCCACCCCTCTGATCGTGGCGTCGGGCCATGCGTGGCCAATGCTGTAACTATTCGATTTTTTGATAGATCTGTAGGCAAATTGCACCGGCATTTGGAGCGGCTCTCGGATATACTCGGGGCAGCCGTGAGCCAAGACCCGCCAGCATCAGGAGCCTTTCCATCTGCCCCACCTGCGCCTTCGTTGGTTGGAGAAGTGCTTGATGGCCGGTATCGTATCACCGGTAAAATTGGCGAAGGCGGCATGGGTGAAGTGTGGGCGGCCGAGCACATCCACATTGAAAAAAAATTCGCGATTAAGCTACTCAAGTCGGAAATCATTTCAAACGCTGAAGCGGTAACTCGGTTTCGGCAAGAAGCGCGTTCGGCGTCGTCGATTGGCCACGCCAACATCATCAAGATTGATGACTTTGGCCAATTGCCCGACGGCCGTATTTACATGTGCATGGAGTTGCTCAATGGCACGCCGCTCAACGACCTAATCAAAACTCCGGTCGCGCCCGACCGTTTGCTCAACATCATGATCCAAACCGGTCATGGCCTGGCGGCGGCTCACGCCAAGGGCATCACGCACCGGGATATGAAGCCCGAAAATATTTTTGTCACCGTCGGTCCAGGCGGCGAAGACGTGCCCAAGCTGCTCGACTTTGGCATTGCAAAAGTAGCGGGTGGTGAAGGCCAGAATCATTTAACTCGCACCGGCACGATTTTCGGCACCCCATTCTACATGGCACCTGAACAAGCGTTGGGCAACCCGGTCGATGCACGCACCGACGTCTACGCGATGGGCGTTATTTTGTATGAGCTGTTTGCTGGCGAGGTGCCGTTTGGTGGCGAATCCTTCATGGCGATTTTGACGTCGCACATCACCCGAGAACCTGAGCCCGTCGAAGTGCGCGCAGCTCGAGCCGGGCGCCAATTGCCGCCGGGCGTCGCCGAAATTATCGGCTACTGTATGCGCAAAGATCCAGCGCAACGATACCAAACCATGGATGACCTGGTCGCTGCAATGGTGGCATCGTATCGCGCGATTGCAGGCGCCGGTATGAGCAGTTACATGGCTGCATTTCCGGTGCCGTCGCAGCAATCGCAACCGGCGCTGATGCCGCCGCACCTAACCGGCGCGCCCTATGAACCGCGCCGTCCAGGTGTCGTGACGCCGACCGGTGGCATGCCAGCGCCTGGCCACGGTGCCGGGCCGGTGCAAGCACCAGGGCCTGGTTACGGCCAGCCGGCCGCCGGGCAAGCGGCACCCCCAGCAGGTGCCGTTTCGCAACCGCCGTATGGCTCGTACACCGGCAGTTCGTCAGCGGGCAACTACGGCGATGCAGATGCAGGGGCCTCGATGTTGGCGCCCAAGAAAAGCAAAGCCGGTTTGTTTGCTGTGTTGTTTTTGGTACTGGCCGGTGGCGGTGGCGCCGGTTGGTATTTCGTGGCTGGGCCAGGCAGTAAGCCGACCCAAGCCGGCGCGGGGACGGGCAGTGGCACCGCCACCGTTGCCGCCGCTACGAATCTCGACGCTGGCAGCGCGGTTGCGGTGACGCCGGATGCGGCCGTAGGCACAGGTCCGGTTGCGCTAACAGGCGTTGACGCGCCGGCCGTAGTGGTTGCCGCGGCTGATGCTGCACCGGTGGTTATCGTCGACGCCAAACCGGTGGTCGTGGCGACGGTGCATCAAGTCTTGGTCAAGGTCACGGGCGTCGCGAAGTTTGAGATTTATGACGGCGACGACAAACTTGTCGATGGCCCTGAAAATGTGGAAATCGTCGGCGACAGCACCCGAACTCTGACGTTGAAAGCTCGCGGCTACAAAGATCTCGAAGTCGAAATATCGGGGAGTAAGCCGAGCTTCGAATTCAAGTTGCAACGCGTCAAGGTGACCACGCCAACCGGCCCAATCGAGCCGCCGCCGCCAAAAATGGATTGTCGACGTAAGGTCACGGACCCGAAAAATCCAGCATGTCGAGCTCAGTTTTGCGTCGACCCGGCCCATGTCACCAGCCAGTATTGTCTGGAGTGAGCCCGCTGGTTCGAGCCGCGACCAACGCCCGCGTTACCTACGTTGCGCAACTTGCCGTCGTTTGCCAGGTTGGTTCGGTGACCGAGGCCACATCCACGCTGTTCTTTGCTGCAATTTGTCCCACCCACGCCACTTGTCATCGTAAAACCAGGAATCCCATGCGTACCAAACGTTCGCTGCTTGTTTCGCTTTTTGCTGTGTTGGCGTTGTTTGCAATTGTGCCGTCAGGTGCGGCGGTTGCGGGCGATCCGACGACGGAAGCCCGTGGCCACTACAGCGAAGGGCAGCGGCTGTTCAGCAAAAAAGATTTCCAAGGTGCGATTCGTGAATTCGCAGCTGCCGAGAAAATTGTGCCGTCCGGCTACAACGATTACAACCTGGCGCTTTGTTACGACAAGCTCGGCGAAGCCGATCCTGCCATTCAATATTATCAATCGTATTTGCAGCGAGTGCCCGACGCTGCGAACCGGGCAGCGGTTGATGCCAGCGTCGCGCGGTTGTCGGCGGCGCTCAAATCAGCAGCGATGAAGGCGGAGGCTGCGGCCAAAGCCGACCAAGCCCGCAAAGACGCGGCCGCACGCAAAGGCGCTGAAGCAGCAGCCGAAGCAGCCGCCAAAGCTGAAGCGGCTGCGGCCAAAGTTGAACAAGCTCGCCTCGAAGTGGAAGCGCGCAAAGCCGCCGATGCAGCCACTGCCAATCCCGTGCCGCCGCCGCTGCCAACGCCAACCGTCGGCCCGACTGCAACCTTGCCGCCCGTGGCCACCAACCCTGTGCAACCAATTCTTGCTGGCCCAGCCCCGACCGGTGATCCTCAGCTCGATCGCATTGCAAGTATTGATATCGGCGCAATTCGCGCACAACGCGGCACGCTTGGTATGGCACCAGTCGGTGGCACCATGGCGCAACCTGCCGCAGGTGGCGGCAACGGCGTGCCTAGTCCAGCGGCAGCGGCTGCGGCATCCAACCAAGTAGGTGATCGCCCGGCCAAAACCGCCTCCACTCCAATTTATCAAAAGTGGTGGTTTTGGGCGATCGTATTGGTCGGTGGTTACATCGTGTACGACTTTGCTACCACCGACAGCGCGACTCCGGTGCGCGCGAGCAGCCCGACCCCGAACAATGCCGGGATGCCACTGCTGCGCTTCTGATCTTGCGGCGGTTGCGTTACAACCGACGCATGGCGCTTCGCATCAGGACCTTCGTTCAAGCCACCACCGCAATCGCGATCGCATGGTCGACGAGCTGTGTCGACAAAGGCCCTGGACCCGCGCCCAAAAAAATTGATTCCGGTTACATCGCTGAACATCTACTTAACGCAGTGCCAGCCGATGTGCCGAACCGGTTGGATGTCGACCTCGGTGCCTCCGTTCGTTACCTCGGCAATCGTGTGCCGCAAGCTTCGGTGATCCCAGGTGTGGCGTTTCGGGTTACCCATTATTGGCAAGTGCTTGCCGTACCAGGCAAACAATGGCGGGTATTTTCGCACGTACGCAGTGCTGACCCAGGCGATTTTCTAAACGCCGACCGTAGCGACATGCGCGTCGGTCACGGCCCCGCAACCTGGCAGCCGGGCGAAATCATCGAAGACTCGCAAGAAATCACCTTGCCTCCAGGCTGGCGGGGCAAAACCGCAAGTATTTTTGTCGGCATGTTTCAGCAGGGCAAACATGCGATTGCTGACCGCGCCATGATCAAAGATGCCCGTGCCGTCGAGCAAGCCTTGAAAGTGGCGGAACTTGTCGTTGACCTTGATAAAGCGCCGCCGCCGCCGGGCACCATCGTGGTGAAAAAATCAGCGCTGCCGATGGTGATCGATGGCGTGGCTTCGGAACCGGCTTGGACTACGGCGACGGTGTCGCCTGAGTTCTTAACGGCCGAAGGCAGCCCCGATGTCACGGGCACGGCACAAGCGCGCATGACCTGGGACGATGCCAACCTCTACCTTTTTGCGACGGTGACCGACTCAGATATTTTCAGTGAATACAAAACCAACGACGATCCGCTGTGGAAGGCGGATTGTTTGGAGATGTTCATTGATGCCGACGGCAATCGTAGCGGTTACGTTGAATTGCAGTGGAACCCCAACAATGTGCGCTTTGACTCCTGGTTTGCTACCACGCGCGCGCAGGCCGGCGACGTTAGCTATGATTCCTTGGCCGTGAGCGCGGTAAACGTGCGCGGTACCGCGGGCGTTAGCGGTGATGCGGATCAAGGCTGGGACCTTGAGGTTGCGATTCCTTGGGCCGCGGTGACTGGCAAAGATGCGAACATGCGCTTGCGGTTGCCGCCGCGCCCAGGTGATCGCTTTCATCTCAACGTCGTGCGCGTCGATAAGCGTGGCGACACGGTAACTGCGTCGTCGTGGTCGCGCATTCCATATTCGGATTTTCATGCGCTCGAACGCATGTTGACGGTTGTGTTTGCCGCCGATGAGGTCACGGCGGCGGGGCCTGGATCGGGCAGTGGGTCGGGCACCGGGGCGGGCAGTGGGTCGGGTAGCGGCAGCCAACTTGCGCCGGGCGCACCTGGGCCCGGGGCTGCGCTGGCGCCAGCGATTGCGCCTGCGCCAGCGATTGCGCCTGGCCGTACATTACCGATTGCGCCGGGGATTTCGGACCCACGTGCAAAAGGTAGTGCTACCATTTTATCGAAATGAATCGACCTCGCACGCTTGTGATAGGCTGCCTCGGCGTTTTGCTGTTGTGGTCAGCTTGTTCATCGGGCCCACAAAAAGTTGGTGCGCAGCCAAGCTGGCGCTCCAAAACCACCAGTGCGCAGCCGGCGATCTTTGAGCCCGACGGCGAAGCCGTGCAACGTTACAACGGCCCATCCGATGGCGTGCTCGCGAGCCCACTGGGCGATGCCACCACCGCTATGGTGCGCACTGCCGCTCAGAACGCAACTATCACAGCACCGATCGCCGACTCACGATTATTCGAAGCGTGCGCTGAACTTGCCAAGGTGGTTCCGGAAAACGGCGTGGTGGCATACAACGTGGTTGAATTCGCGATGCAGCGTCACGGTATCATTGAGCCGTCGCCGCACTTGCTGGTGGTCTGGGGCGAAATCGCTGACGTGCAAGCGGTGGTTGATCAACTTGCGCCGCGCATTCCGGAAATCCTGGCGGCCGGTTCGACGGCAAGGTTTGGCATTGGCGCAGCCAAACGCAATCCCGATGGCACCGGCGCTGTGGTGTTCGCGTTGCAGTCGTCAAACGTTCATACCGCACCGTTGCCGCGCGCATTACCCAACGGAGGCGTCGTGCGGATTGAAGCCGGGGTCGCTGCAGGGTTCCGTGAACCTGAAGTTTTTGTTACCGGCCCCGACGGCAACACCGAGCGAATACCAATCACTGGCAATGCCGCGGCGTTTGTCTCAGTAGTTGAGTGCGGCGCCCGTCATGGCAAATTGCAAATCGAAATCACCGCCAACGATGTGAGTGGTTCGACGGTATTGGCCAACTTTCCGGTGTGGTGCCACGAGCGGCCGCCCACTGCGATTGCCCTTGAGCTGGATCGCGATGAAGGCGATCCGGCGACGGCAGAACAAGCGGAACAACAAATCTTGGCCTTGGTGAATCGTGATCGGCGGCGCGCGGGTGTGCCGGAACTAACCTGGGATGAACGCGTCGCGAACGTCGCGCGCGGCCATTCTGCCGAGATGCATCAGACCAAAAATGTTGCGCACTTATCGCCAACCACGGGGTCGGCCGCCGACCGGGTGCGGGTGGCCAATATTCACACCGGGGCGGTGCTTGAAAACGTGGCGCGGGCCTATCGCGTACGCGAAGCGCACGATGGCTTGATGAACAGTCCGGGGCATCGCGCCAACTTGATGTCAACGCTGGCCACGCACTTGGGCATTGGCGTCAAATTTGGCGACGAGATTTCGGGTCGACGCGAACTGTTTGTGACCCAAGTGTTTATTCGCATTCCGCCGAAACTTGATCCGGCGGAAGGCGCGACCATCATCGCGAACAAACTCATGGCGGTACGCGCGATGAAACGCAACGGTGCGTTGGAGCGCAGCGCGCAAATCCTTGCAGAAAAATTGGCTAGTGGCCAAAGTCGCGAGCAAGCTTGGCCGTCGGTTAAGCGTGATCTTGAACAGCTCGGTTCGAAATATCGACGGGTCGGCAGCGTGGTCACTGTGGTCACGGAGTTGTCGGCCACGGATGGCGGCAATTTGTTGGGCGAGTATCGCCCCAGCGATGTCGGTGTTGGCTTGGCCCAAGGCACTCATCCTGCGCTGGGTGAAGCGGCGATTTGGATCGTGCTGTTGCTTGGTGAAGCACGGTAGCCGGCCTTGCGTTGCTGGCTTGTTGTCGGCGGGCAAGGCGCTGGGCTAGGGTGCCAATGTTCCGACGAGGACCAGGGTTTCCAAGTTGTCAGCGAGCCGATATAATTCTTCGGCTTCGGTCGCATCGCGCACGGTGTGCCAGCCAGGAATTGTTTCGCCCGGCATGGCTTCGAGCACTGCGAGGATGGCCTTCACATCCGAGGTCGCGGTGGGCGTGAGTTCCGAATTGGAGCCAGCGAGAAGAATGGTGGGGATGCCATAATCGTCGAGTAGCACCAGCTCTGACGTGATCGCGCCGTGGGGCTGGCCCAACTCGGCAACGGCGGCGATGCCCCGGGCCAAACGCTTGAGCATCCGCACGCGTTCGGCTGGACTGTAGGCTTCGGTAATATCGCGAAACGCACGGCCGGCAGGGGCTTCAAAAATTGCGACCCGCGCGGCGCGATCTAAGCTCAACACGCGTTGCACAAAAGGGCTGGCGGCCCGCGCCAGGACCCGAATGCGATCCATCGCTGCGTCACTGCGGATCACGTTGGCGGCATCGGCCGACGCGACATCGCCCGTGTCTTGGCTCGCGGTTGCATTGAAGCGTTCGAGCACGACGCTGCGCTGCAGCACAGTATCAACTGCGCGTGAAAGCACGGACAATGGGGTGGTGCGAAAGGGCGTTTCAAATTGGTAGCGCGCGGCGTCGCTGGCGGCAGCCATGGTGGTTTGCGAGCTCGCTGGGTCGCTATCACTGCCACCAGCGATCGCTGCGTTGGCCGCAGCGTTGGTCGTTGCGTTGGTCAGTACCGTGGTGGGCCCGGTCGCTGGCACGCGAAAACGAGTGCCAGCCGATTCGACGTGGCGCAACAGGTTGGTTAGTTCGCTCGCGCTACCGAGCCGATCGCTCGGATTTTTAGCCAGCAACTTCGCGACAATGTGATCCCATGCCACGTCGAGTTCGACGATGGAGCTGGGTGCTGGCGCGGCCTCACCAAGATGCTGTGCAACGAAGTCCGGCCCTAAAAATGGTAATCGCCCGGTGAGCGCTTCAAACAAGGCGATGCCGAGTGAATACAAATCTGCGGCCACCGTGATCGGGGCACCGGTGATTTGCTCGGGCGACATATATGCCAGTGTGCCGATCATGCCACCGGTTTGGGTTTGGCCAAGGTCGGCCAAGTGGGCCACGCCAAAGTCGCCGAGTTTGGCGGTGCCACGCGCATCGAAAAATAAATTTGCCGGTTTGATATCGCGATGAATTACGCCGCGGTGATGCACGGTGGTCAACGCTTCGCAAATCTCCATCGCTAACCGCCGCACCGTTGCCGACGGCAATCGGGTCTCGGTGCGTAGCCGGTCGGCCAACGATCCACCGGCCATGTATTCCATGACGATAAAGCCGTGCTCCAAGGAGACGTCGTATACTTCGACCAGCGAAGGATGCCGAATGCCGCTGGTGATCTTGGCTTCGCGGGCGAACCGTTCATACGCCGCGCTGCCGCGTGCCGACGCTGCGAAAAACATTTTCACCGCCACCGGTTGTGCGGTCATGATGTCGGTGGCCAAAAATACGCGCCCCGCAGCGCCGGCGCCAAGCAGTTGCTGCAGTTGGTAGCGCCCGGCCACGGTTTCGCGCTCGCGTTTGCCAGGGGTTGGCGCTTGGTCGCGGCGGTTGCGCAAAAATGTGTCGAGGTCGACCGGCTGGGTGGCATCAAGTTCGCGCAGCATGGCGAGGGCATCGCGGGCACCGTCACGCAACCCCATAGCCGCGAGGCAATACGCTAAATGCTGCAAGGCTTCGTTGCGGCTGCCCGGATGTTTGGCGGCTTCTTGCAACCATTTTGCAGCAGCTGGATAGGCGGCGCGGCGTACCAAAATTCGACCGAGGGCCAAAGCCGCAGCCGGCCGTTCGTCGGGCGTTGCAATGTCGACGTAGCGCTCGAGTAATTGGCCCGCGTCGCGGTCTTGGCCGATAGCTTCAAACATGCGGGCGGCGTCGAGGTCGCTATGGGCACGTTTGTATTGTTCGGCCGCTACCGCGAGCTGGCCGGCTCGTTCAGCGACGACCGCAGCGTCGCGGAACCGCCGGGCTTTGAGCAACATGTCGATGGCGGCATCGACCCCGTTGGCTTGTTCGAGCAGGGTAATTTGTGCTTGCACCAACGCTTCGTCGCGGGTCGATAGTGCATAGCGCAACGCGCGACTGGGGTCGCCTGCGGCCTGGGCTGCGGCGGTAGCGCGGGTAAAATCCCAGATTCGTTCATAAAGCTCAGCCGCTCGCAGAAACTGCCCAGCGTGGTGGGCCAATTCGGCGGCGCGGCCGAGATTATTGGCGGCGATGGCTGCGGCAATGGCGACTTCGCTGTCGACGCCGCTGCCGGCGGCGCTGTCGGTTGCCATAACTTGCACCGGGGCTAGCAGATCGCCTCCGTTGGCCGGGCCGGCACAACCGGCGTCTAAAGCAGCTTTCGACTCACCGTCGGAATTGATCGGCACCGCCGTCAATGGTACCAGACTTCCCTCTATGCAACACCGCAGTGCTCACCGTTCTTTGTTGGTCATCGGCTCCGTCGCGCTTGACGATATTGATGGCCCTTTTGGATTACACCGCGACTTACTCGGTGGCTCCGCCTCGTTTATCGCGCGCGCGGCAGCGTACTTTACGCGCAATGTTTCGGTCGTGGCCGTGGTGGGGGAAGATTTTCCTGCCAAGCACATCGAAGAAATGACTGCGATGGGCGTTGATACGTCTGGCATCGAACGCAAAAAA
>JAGPDK010000610.1 GCA_018057605.1 Kofleriaceae bacterium
TTCTCATCATCTCAACGCCACAAGACACGCCGCGGTTTGAAAGCTTGTTCGGCAACGGCAACCAATGGGGCCTGAACATTCAATACGCCATTCAGCCAAGCCCTGATGGGCTGGCCCAAGCGTTTCACATTGGCGCCAACTTCATCGGTAATTCGAATTCGGCGTTGGTGCTTGGCGACAACATTTTCTACGGCCACAGTTTGCCAGACCTCATGGGCCACGCTGAAAATCGGCCGCGCGGCGCCACGCTGTTCGCGTATCACGTGCAATCGCCTGAAGCGTATGGCGTCGCAGAGTTCGATGCCGCGGGCACAGTGGTAAGCTTGGAAGAAAAGCCGAAGGTGCCAAAATCCAACTACGCGGTAACGGGTTTGTATTTTTACGACAATCAAGTGGTGTCACTGGCTCGTGATCTCAAGCCATCAGCCCGTGGCGAACTTGAAATTACCGACCTCAATCGGCTGTACCTTGAACAAGGCACGCTAAACGTCGAAATCATGGGTCGTGGCTACGCGTGGCTCGATACCGGCACTCACGATTCGCTGCTCGAAGCTGGCCAATTTATTGCGACCATTGAGAAGCGTCAAGGCCTCAAGGTGTCGTGCCCAGAAGAAATTGCGTATCGTCAAGGTTGGATCGACGCAGCGCAAGTTGAAGTGCTGGCCAAGCCACTGGCCAAAAACGGTTACGGTCAATATTTGCTGCATATGTTGAAAGACTACGTGCGATGAACGCCATTAAAACTGCGATTCCCGACGTGATCATCCTCGAACCCAAGGTGTTTGGCGACGAGCGCGGCTTTTTCATGGAGAGCTTCAGCGCCAAAACGTTTGCCGCGGTGACCGGGGTGCAGCGCGAGTTTGTTCAGGACAATCATTCAAAATCGGCCCGCGGCGTGCTGCGTGGGCTGCACTACCAGTTGCAGCAACCGCAAGGCAAACTTGTGCGCGTGGTCCGTGGTGCGGTGTTTGACGTCGCGGTCGACATGCGCCGCTCTTCGCCAACCTTTGGCAAATGGGTCGGCGAAATTCTGTCCGAAGACAACAAACGCCAGCTCTGGGTGCCCGAGGGTTTTGCCCACGGCTTTCTGGTGCTTAGCGCAGCCGCCGAATTTCTGTACAAAACCACCGCTTACTATGCGCCACAGTTTGAGCGTAGCTTGATGTGGAACGATCCGACCGTGGCGGTGCAGTGGCCCTTGGCGCAACTTGTTGAAGCTGGCCTCGCCACCCCGGCGCTATCCGCCAAAGATCAAAACGGCATGGCGTTTGGCGCTGCAGATACCTACGAATAGTACGCAAGCGAAGGTGACCCATGGCTGACGTGAACAACAGAAATATAGACCAAGGTGATGCATTACCCCGCAACCACAAGGTGATGCTTGAGCTCGATGCCAAGGGGCTGGGCTTGGAGATTGGGCCTAGCTTTAATCCGGTTGCGCCAAAGCGCGCTGGGTACAAGGTTCACATCCTCGATCACCTCGACGCTGACGGTTTGCGTAAAAAGTATCCGCACCTCAAGCCCGAGAATATTGAAGAAGTCGACTTTGTTTGGCATGGCGAACCGCTGGCCGAGCTCATCGGCCAAACCGGTGTGTACGATTGGATCGTGGCAAGCCATGTGATCGAACACGTGCCTGATCTGATCACGTTTTTGCAGCAGTGTGCGCAACTGCTCAAGCCTACCGGGCGGCTTTCGCTGGTGGTCCCAGATAAACGCTACTGTTTTGATTTGTATAGTCCCGAGAGCTCGACCGGGCAGATCCTCGACGCATATCACGCCAAAAGCCGACGGCCGACGCCGGGCCAAATCTTTGACCACTACGCCAATGCGGTGAATCGGGATGGCTCGATTGCATGGGAGCCTTCGTCGACCGGTAAAATTGCGTTGCATCACGACCCTGGCGAAGCCAAAAAAATGTGGCTGCAGGCCCAAGCTAGCGATGAATACGTCGATGTACATAACTGGCGATTCACGCCGGACAACTTTCGGCTATTGATCACTGACCTTGAAAACCTCGGCTTATTGCCGATCGGTATCATTCGCGAGTTCGGCACTGTTGGTTGTGAGTTTTTTGTCACGCTGGGCAAACATGAAACCGGTTGGACTGCGCCCGATCGCTATCCGATGTTGCGCGAGGCCGCAACCCCGCAACCCGCGCTTGGTCAACCGTCGCAGTCGGCGCCCAAAGCAAGGAAGCCCGAGCCCACCGGATATGCATTGGCCAAGCGGACAGGCTACCGCGCTTGGAAAAAAATCCAGCGGCGTTTTACCAAGACGATGAAACACTAGACTTTGCTACTTTCACGTACTGTTTCCGATGGTGATTTAATGGCGAACTCAACGAACCACGATAGCGACTCGCTCGATCATGCTGCGATGCCGCGCAATGACAAAGTTTTGTACGAGCTAAATGTGACCGGCCGTGGGTTGGAAATTGGGCCAAGTTTTAATGCGGTCGCACCGAAGCGGTTGGGCTACAACGTTAAGATTCTCGATCATCTCGACACCGCTGGTCTCCGCGAAAAATACGCCAAGCTACACCCAGAAAATATCGAGGAGGTTGACTACGTTTGGCAAGGCCAGCCGCTCACTGAGCTGATTGGCGAAACCCAAGCGTTCGATTGGATTATCGCCAGCCATGTGATTGAACACATTCCTGACTTGATTTCATTTCTGCAGCAATGCGCGGCATTGCTGCGACCGCATGGACGCTTGTCGCTGGTGGTACCCGATAAGCGTTATTGCTTAGATATCTTCAGTCCCGAGACTTCGACGGGGCAACTCCTCGACGCGCATCACCATCGCAGTATTCGTCCCAGCGCGGGTCAGGTGTTTGATCACTTTGCAAATACGGCCGAACGCATGGGGGCGATTTGTTGGGACAATCGCGAAACCGATAAGCTGCAGCTTTCGCATACCACCCACGAAGCAAAAGCTGCCTGGACGCGGGTCCGTGAAACGGACGAGTACATCGATGTCCATAACTGGCGCTTCACCCCTGCGAGTTTTCGAATTGCGATTTCGGATCTGCAACTGCTTGGGCTGTTGCCGGTTGGCATTGTCCGTGAGTTTGGCACCGTTGGGTGTGAATTCTTTGTGACCCTCGGCAAAGCCGAAGCTACAACCACACCGGCTATCGATGATCGGTTGTCGACGCTGAATACGGCGGCGCTTGAGCAGGATCGGCAGCGGCAAAAGCAAGCCGACCTTGAAGCGCAGCTAAAAGAG
>JAGPDK010000611.1 GCA_018057605.1 Kofleriaceae bacterium
CGCGACCTTGGTACGTCAGCAAGCAATTCTGCACGCGTCCGTGCGAATGGGCGTTGGCTCGGTGGTGTTTGCCGGCGCCATTATTCAGCCAGATACCGTCATCGGCGCGTTAGCGATCATCAATACCGGCGCATCGGTTGACCACGACTGTGTACTCGGTGACGCTGTGCATATCGCGCCGGGCGCCCGTCTCGCTGGTGGCGTCACCGTCGGCGCGCGCAGCTTTATCGGTATCGGCGCAGTGGTGGCACCGGGTATCACCATTGGCGACGATGTCATCATTGGTGCCGGCGCTGCAGTGGTCCGGGATATACCGAGTGGCACCACCGCGGTGGGGGTGCCGGCCCGAGCGTTGACGCCGCGCGAGCGTTTCTAATGCGAGTTGTCGTGCTTGGCGGCTGGGCGCCGTCGCTGCTCAAGTTTCGTGGACCGTTACTGGCCGCTATGGTGCAGCGCGGGCATCATGTAACCGCCATGGCGGCCGATCCAGATCCGGAAACTACCGCCGGATTGCGTGCAATCGGCGTCGATTTTCAAGCCATTGGGGTCGAACGCGCGGGCCTCGATCCGCGCCGCGATGGGCGGTTGATTTGGGAATTGCGGCAGCGTTTGCGCGCACTGCGGGCCGAGCTGGTGTTGAGTTATACGATCAAACCCGTGGTGTACGGCTCACTCGCTGCGCTGGCCGCTGGCGTGCCACGGCGGGCCGCGTTGATTACCGGGTTAGGCTACGCCTTTGCACCGCCGACGAATCTGCAACATCGAGCGGTCGCGGCAATTGCACGCACCATGTACCGCGTGGGCTTGGCGAGTTGCCAGACCGTGTTTTTTCAAAATCCCGACGACCGAGCGGAGTTTTTGCGTTTGGGTTTGTTGCCTACGGCGGCCCGCGTGGAGATCGTGCGAGGCAGTGGCGTCGATGTTGACCACTATGCTGTTGCGCCGCTCAACTTGTCCGATTACCGGACCGATTCGCCGTCGTTGAATTTTCTATTCGTCGGCCGCTTGTTGATAGATAAAGGTATCCGCGAATACGCTGAAATGGCCGCCGCGGTGCGTCGGGTGCGACCGGGTTGCCGCTTTGCGGTCGCGGGTTGGCTCGATCCCAACCCCAGCAGCGTGACCCAAGCGCAACTCGCCGCCTGGATCGCTGATGAGACGATCGAGTATTTGGGACCCTTGACCGATATCCGGCCAGCGCTGCGAGCGGCCCAGGTGTTGGTATTGCCATCGTATCGCGAAGGCACCCCGCGCTCGGTGTTGGAAGCCATGAGCATGGGGCGGGCCATCATTACCACCGACGCACCCGGTTGCCGCGAAACGATTATCGACGGTGAACAAGGTTTTTTGGTGCCAGTCCGCGATGCTGAGGCGCTGACCCGGGCGGCTGTCAGCTTGATTGACGATGTTGCCTTGCTGCAACGCATGGGCGCTGCGGCCCGCCATCGCATTGCGCAACTCTATGATGCGCGCGCAGTTGCGGGCCACATGCTCGATACCTTGGAGTTATAGTGCCTGCGGCGCGGTGGTGGGGTTAGTTGGCTACGGCGGCAATGGTACGTTTTGATCAAGGTCCGCGAGTTGCTGGGTCACGCTACGCAGCTCAGTACTTGATAGTACGTTAGCAAGCGCGAGGTTTCGCAAGCAGCGGCGGGCGTCGTCGGTGCGTCGCAGGCGGATCAACGCATTGCAGCGCATTCGCCATCCGCGCACGCGCATATCGGCTTTGGCGTCGATCGTGGCAATTGGTTCTAGAATTTGGACGGCCTCGGATACCTCGCTGTTGTTTATGAGAAGTTCCGCTAACCCCACCATGTTTGCAACGTTAGGATCAACCTGGAACGCGAGGCGCGCAGCATGTTCCCGGGCCTGCACATCGCCGGTTCGCTGGGCTAGCCGCATCATCATTTTCGTGATGGCAGCAGAGTGAGGGTGCTGAGCCAAAACCAGTTCTAGCCAACGCAGCGCGAGGGCGCTGTGCCCGTCGGCCTCTAGCATGGCAGTTATCTTTTCTGGTTGGCCAAGGTCCGTGGGAATCGTTTGTGCGGCGAGGTCAAGGTCAACCATTAGCGACGCAATCTCGTGGAGGATTTTGCGTCGCTTGTAAGAGTTCTTCAGGGCCAAACGATATTCAACCGCAGCTTGATCTTGATGACCGCTACGCAACAGCAGTCTCGCTGCTATCAAATGTAAGCCACTATGGGTTGGATGCAAAATCAACGCATGGCGAACAAAGCCGCTCACGCGTGGGTCGCGCGAAATCCGAAGCAAGTCGGCGGCACGGGCGTACGCGAGGTAGTCAAACGGATGCGCCGTGACGGCTTGGGTCACTGTTGCGAAATCGGCGGTGGGGCTAAGAAGTAACGCGTGGGACTCCGCAACGCTTCGGCTCATTGGCGTTTGCATTACGATGCCACTGAGCACCAGCAGTACCATTACACTTGCACGCGCAACCTGGTGCATCCGCGACGGACGCTTGGCCTCAGCAGGATTTTTTTGGCTTTGAATGGATACATTTTTGAGTTGGATTCCGCTCAATGTCGCAACGAGTGCCGCAGTTGGTAGCGCAACGCCAGGAAGGTCTAAACTGAAATCAACAATGTTTTGCGCTGCAATCGCTGCGATAGCGCCAATTGCGCCGGCGGCGAGTGGCCCGCGATGCCACCGCTGCAGCATCGCGACGAGTAGCCAGATCAGACACCCACCGACGGCGACGGCGCCGAGGATGCCCCACTCCACCACCGCTTGCAGATATTCATTTTCGAGATGGGAGAAGGTGTGGTAACTGCTGCCTGGATTGACCCGAGTCAGCGTAGGTTCGAGCGCGCCTCGCCCAATACCTAGCCACGGACTCTCGCTGATGAGGTTCGTCGAGGCACGCCACGCTGCATATTTACTTTGCTTGCTGTCGAACTCCGTCACGCTGGTATGCGCAATTTGATTTGATACGTTTTGCGCCGTGGTTAAGACACCAAGCACCAGGACACATGTCGCAAAAACCGCGATCGGTACTTTGGTTCGCCATACATCGGTGGAGGGCTGCGCATGGGTTGATTTTCGGACGTAACGTTGTCCAATCATCATGATGGCAAAGACTAACGTCCCAAAGCCTAAGGCAAGCACGGCACCCCGCGACAGCGTCAGGAATGCCGTCACTGCGCAGATTGCGACAACACACGCCCAGCCGATGCGCCGAACCACAGTGTGCGGTCGTAAAATAAC
>JAGPDK010000137.1 GCA_018057605.1 Kofleriaceae bacterium
TTGCAATGGCATTACCCGGCGGGCATTGCACCGCCGCAGGAACGGTAGCTTGCACAACTTGCGCGGATCCCGAACCAACAGCTTGGCTCGGCTTTGCTTTGCTTTTGCAGCCAGCAAGCGTAACTGCCACGGTGATTGCGGCGAACAAGTAGGTACGTGAACGGTGCATGAGCGCAGCCTAACACAGCCGTGCGATGCCGCGCGATGTCCAGCACACCCGGCGATGCCGGGCCGAGTCGTGCGGCGCAATCAGTGCAGACCAGGCCCAATATGGTAGAGCATCAGGTAGACCACAACCCCGGTAACCGAAACATAGAGCCAAATCGGCCACGTGAACTTCACCAGCTTTTTGTGCTCGACAAATTTTTGCTGATACGCCAGCCACAGCGAACGCAAAATGAGCGGCAGCACCACCACGGCCAACACCATGTGGCTAAACAAAATTACCAGGTACAGGATTTTGTCCCAACCAGTGCCCGGGTATTTGTGGGTGCCGGTCAAAGCGAAGCGCAACAAATACGAAATCAAAAATACCGTCGAGGTGGCGAACGCCCCGACCATCATTTTTTGATGGCGCAGGCGATTGCCAGCGCGAATTGCGCGGAAGCCAACGATCAGCAAACAACACGCCGTGGCGTTGAGCATCGCATTGAGAAACGGATGCAGTTCCATGCGCTACCGCTGACCGTTGATGACCATCGTGAAAAACAAGATCGGAAGATACACGATCGATGCGATGAACACATTGCGGGCCCATTTGGCGTCGGCGCGGCGAATGCCGACAAAGCACTGCACCAGCACCATCGTGCCGAGTCCAGCAGCCACAATCAAATACGCCGTGCCCGCGACGCCAAGGGGAATCAACGCCAAGCTCACCGCAACTTGCACGATCAAGTAGCCAGCAATTTCGCGTTGCGTCGCAGCTAAGCCACGCGCACTTGGCAACGTTTTGAGACCAGCACGTTCGTATTCGCGCTGGCGATACAAGGCAATCGCGTGAAAATGGGGAATTTGCCAAATAAACAAAATGGCAAACACCGTCAAGCCGGCAAGGTCAACGCGATTGGTCGCGGCGGTCCAGCCCATGAGCACGGGCAAGGCACCAGGGAGCGCACCAATCCACGTCGCCCAGTGCGTCCGTTGCTTGAGCGGTGTGTACACCAACACATATGAAAACAGGGCCAACAGCCCGAGCCCCGCAGTCAGCAGGTTGACGTGGGCGAGCACTGGCAACGACGCGGCACCGAGGATGAGGCCGTAGGCCAACGCCACATTGGGCGCCATGCGTTGGGTCGGCAACGGTCGGTTCTTGGTACGCGTCATCATGCAATCGATGTCGCGTTCAATGTACATATTGAGCGTATTCGCAGCGCCGACAATCAGCGCAGTCCCTGCAAGCAACCACATGGCCACCGCCACATTGGGCTGCCCAGGCGCCAAGCGCATCGCGCCAGCCGCCGTGAGCAACGCCATGACCATGATCCGTGGCTTGACCAGTTCAATGAACATGCCGACGACGGCAAGCCGAGTTGGCGCCTTAGAACCAGCAAGCGGCGCAGCGGCGGCCTCACCGATCACGGCCTCGATCACGACCTTCTCAACGGGAGGATTGGACACACCAGCACTCATAGCGTGACGACCTCGCGCGCAGCGCCATCAACCCGAGGCTCATGGGCCGCGACCATTGCGGCTTGCATTGGTGCAGTTACAAACCATGCCGAAATCCATAAGGCCCACAGGGCCGCAGCACCGGCAAAATGCCCAACCGCAACCGGGACGGAACGCATCGTGGCCACGGTAACAAAACCCAACGTGATTTGAACCACAACCAAGAGTGGGGCGATGATTGCCAACCGGCGCAACACAGCCCATGACCGCGCTCGGCGCAGCACCAACACAGCGGAAATCGTGGTGACGATACCGACGACAACGCCAAAGCCGCGATGCACCATATGCAACTGTTGCACTGCGAAATCTGGCCAGTATTCACCATTTTTGAGGCAGGCCGGCATACCCAGGCACACCAGCGCCGCACCGTGGTGACGAACCAACGCGCCGAGTAACAATTGCAACAGGACCGCCACACCCGCGATCATGATCCACCGACGGGCGTCGCCCAACTCAGCGACGAGGCGGTGATGTTCATTGAGTTGCACCAAGGTGGGCGCTGGTCGGGTCCGGAACGCCGTGTAAATGAGCGCGGCAAAGTAGCTCATGCCCAACATTAGATGCCCCGTGGAAACGATCCACGGCAGCTTGTATCCGACGGTGATGGCACCGAGCGCGCCTTGCAGCACCACCATGCCGAGCAACAACCACGCTAAACCTTTGCTATCTTTGCGGCGCCGCAATAACAGCACCGTGAGAATGATTTGCAACAAGCCAACCGTCATGGCGGCCAAGCGGTGACCATGCTCGTAGAACACACCACCCACCATGGGCGGAAATAATTGGCCGTTACACACCAAGGTTGGCTCAGGACAAGCCAGCGAAGAGCCGGTGGGGTTCACGGTGCCGCCGATCACCAACAACACAAATGTTGCGGCCGCGGCGAGTATGGCAAATCGATGCGCATTCATGGACGGTAGGATGCGATGGGTAGCACATATGGTCAGGCAAAGCGTACCGGTCGGTCGGCCTGCGACAATATGAACCGGGCCAGTCGGGGCGCGATGCCTAACCATTTGTATTTAATATAAAAAAATCATTCACCGCAGGTGGTGTTTCGTTCCGGCAGGCCAGTCCGAATGCCAAGGTTGGGCGCTGCGCGCGGGGCTAGCAACGGCGTCCCGGCAAAACTAGCAGGCCGGGAAGTTAGACAGCGGTCGCCCGGCAAGCATAGAATAGAGGGGATAATGTCGACGAGCTGGGTCGAAACCACGTCGATTGAGGCGTTGCGAGCACAAGAGCTAGGCGTTGCCGGCGTGGTGTTTCGCTATGAGAATTTTGTGTATCGCACGGTCGGCCAACACTTGGCCAACGGCGGGATGGGTGCCGTGTACGCCATGGAACGGCGCGAAAACGGCGACGGCGACCTTGAACTAGTCGTGGGCAAGAGCTTTCATTCTAACTACCTGCATCAAATTCGCACCGATGAAGTAACGCGCCGCGATCATCACGCCAACCTCGCAGCGTTGGCCCGCATCATGGCCATCGATCATCCAAATGTGTTGCAGACCTATTTGGCAACGCCGATCGCCGATAACTACTTGATGGTCACGCCTCGGATGTCCATGACCTTGCTCGAAGCGGTTAGCCGCCACAGCCTGACGCCTCGGGCCCGAGTCAAGCTGCTGATGCAAGCCCTCGACGGCCTATCGACCCTCCACAGCGCGCATATCATTCATCGTGATTTTACCCTGCGCAACTTGCTGGTGGATCACAGCGCTACGATCGCCTGCATTTTCGATTTTGATTTAGCGATGTCGCTAGATGATTTGGGTATCGCCAGTTACCGCAATTATTATCGCGGCCGCATTTTTGGCGCGCCGGGTTGGTCGGTGGCGCCCGAGACGATTGATCAACAACTGATCGATAGTTCGATCACCACCGCGCTCGATATTTATGCGGTAGGTGCGGCATTGCACGGCTTGTTCACCGACGAGATGTTGTACGGCCAAACCGGCGATATGTGGGCACTGTTGATTCGTATCGGCGAAGGCGTCGTCATCAACGGCAAAAGCAAAGTGCACTACCCGGACACGGTGCCGTTAGCGTTGCGCCCGATCATCGAGGGCTGCCTAGAACGCGATCCTGCGCAACGCACGTCATCGGTGCAAGCGGTATATCAAAAACTGCGCGCAATTTTACGTGAACTACCCGATGACGACTCCGCCGATCGTCGCCGCTCCGCGCCGATTACGGCAGTCGAAGTTGCATCACCACACGCACGCAATGAATCACGCCTACAAATCGCCAAGCGGGCAGCAGATCCATCGATTACCAGCGAAGTGGTCGATGTTGCCGAGCACGCGATTTGGACCTGGGGCTACCAAGTCAACAAGAGCCTTGGCCGCGTGCGCAATCACCCGATTTTCCTCGCTACGCCACGCGAAGATCAAATCGCCAATGGCCAGTTTCCCGACGCCAATCTGTTTCCAAAGTTAGTCACGGTAATTGACCTAACTAAGATGGCCGACCCGCGCAAATTTGTTGAAAACTGGCAGCAGTTCTATTGGCCAATCCTCAAAAAAATTCGCAGCGGCCTGCTGACCAATCTGCACAAGGTCATCTACGACGCCGATACCAGCACGTTGTTGTTGTTCTCGGAATACATCGACGAGCCACGGTTTGGCGATCGCATCGCCGAAGCCGACATGAATCTCGACGGCGCATTGGCGCTCGGTTTTTTGGTCATTCGACAAGTCACGACGCTGCACGAACAAGGCATGGCGCACAACAACATTCAGCCGAGCGCGCTGTTGTTCAAAGGCAACGCCACGTCACGCACGGTGCAGCCGGCGATGATCGGCTTAGTCGAACCGGCCATGGGCCCCGAAGCCATCGCCGGCGATTGCCGCGCCTTGGCCGGCATGATTTTGACGTGGTTGCGACCCAATCGCTTGGCGCAACTCAACGGTAAAATCAAACCCATTTTCGAAATGTTGCGGACCAAGCTATCCACGTGGTCGTTTGACAAAACCTCGCGGCCGCCAACGATCGACGAACTTAGCGCACTGGTGAGCGACGCGATTTCGCTGATTGATTTTAATTTCTCGGTGCTGCGCGACGCTGGCGGTGACTTGCAAGAATACGCATTGTTGCTGCTGAGCGTACGCACCTACCATTTGCTGTGGCCGACGCCGGCAAAATGAGCATCGCGCCACCAGCGTCGCCATGCGTGTATTTATTTATGGGTAGCCGCACCGGCCGGAGCGTATGCCTTGATCGCCACGCGCTGACCACGGGCGAAAGTCTCGAACGATATGCTTGAACGCCAACTACGTGGACTACCTTTGTGTACGCTGCTGATTACACTGCACGGTTGCACGCCATCGTCGACGCCGCGACGCTCCACATCACCACGCGCCCCCATGACCGCGCCGACCGCCACTGCATCGGCGGCAACGACAACACCGCAGGTGCAACGCTCCACCAACCCAGCGGCAACAACGACGGCGGCAAGTCCAACGGCTACGACCGGCGGGGCCACGGCGCCAAGCGGCCCGAGCATGCCGGTGAGCCTTGGCTGGCCCGCTGATACGCGGATCGTGCGGTTCACTGAAACCGCGCACATCATGACCGCCGCCGACCGCCACAGTGCACCGCTTGGCAAAGTTATGCGCGGTACCAAAACCGCGTGGACACGATTGGTCGATTTGACGCCCGCGCCTGCGCCATCCATCGTCGCCACCACGCCCGCCACCGACGGCGCAACCAAGAAAAAGCGACCGTTAGCCAAACTAAAAAAGTGTAGCATCTGGGTCGAAATCGCGCCGATGGGTTGGGTTTGCCAAGGCTCGCTGGCACCGACCACCGACCGCGTTGGCGACGCGGATCCGCAGCCGGTACTTGAGCGCGGCGACATCATGCCGGGCGTCTACTACGTGGTGAAAGATGGCGCGCTCGCGTACAGCAAACCCGACGACATCAAGGCCAACAATCCAAAACCTGACCCGCTCGAAAAAACCATGCTGCGCGGCAGCGGCACGACCGTTATCGACGGTGTGCGCTACTATAAAACCAATAAGGGCCTAATCGAGAGCAGCCTCATGCGCCGCTTGTCGCCATCCAATTTCGCTGGCATTGATCTGCGGCAAGCGCCGCAAAGCTGGCCGTTTGCCATGATTTCGGGTGGCAAACGCAGCCCGGCAACGGTGCGCGCCGAGCCCAATGCCAAAGCCCAAAAAGTCGGCACTCGACCGTGGCGTAGCTCCGGGGCCGTTGGCCCCGAGCAAAACGGCTTCGTCGCAATTGGTGAAAACCAGTGGATTGCGCGCAGCGTGTTGCGGGTTTTCACCAAGCAAGCGCGGCCAGCCTCGGTCGCAGCTGACGGACAATGGATCGATGTTGATCTCGATGAACAAACCGTGGTGGCCTACCAAGGCGATACGCCGATTTTTGCATCGGTCATTTCGAGTGGCCGCAAAGCCGGCACCACGCCGGTTGGCATGTATCGCGTTCGCTCGAAAGCCGCAACAATGCGAATGGCCGGCGAACCAGGCACCAACGAAAAATACGATGTCGCGAAATCCCGTGGGCGATGCGCTTCAAAAAAGGTGTGTTCTTTCATGCTTCGTATTGGCACGACGGCTTTGGCAGCAAACACAGCCACGGTTGTGTAAATCTATCGCCGCGCGATGCGCGATTTTTGTACGCATGGGCCGGCCCAACGGTGCCCGATGGCTGGACCGAACTCGAAGTTGCCAAAGATCAGGGCACGGTGGTGCGGGTCCGCGACGCCGCCAATCCTGATCCGACATGGTACGACTACGCCGACGAGCCTACGGTGCAAATCGACGACACGTCGCCATAACCTGGCTGCGCTGTCGGCGATGTTGGCTAGGCCGGCCACGTTGACTGCGTTGCCACTGCTTTTTTTGACCAGCTGCGCAAACCCAATTACGGGAGTGTGGGACACTGTTACCGGTGAGAGCTTTGTCGCGCGCGTCATTACTTCGGGTTGCGCCGCAGGATGCCTACATGGCTCGATGTTGCAATGTAGTTCGATTTGCTGCGCTGCTGATTGTGCTGCAGCTTTGGCCACCGGCGCCCGCGCAGGCGCAACCAACGCCAAATCCTGAACAAAAACTAGTGATGGTTGCCAAACCGTCAGTGGTGCGGGTGTTCGGCGTGTACTTGGCGAAGTTTCGCTTCAACGATGAAGACTGGGAAGAAGCTATTGGTGGCACCGGCTCAGGATTTTTTATTACTGCAGACGGCTACATCGCCACCAACGCCCACGTTGTGCAAAAGATTTCCGAAGGTGAAGACAAAGCCAAAACTGAACTTATTCGCGCCCTGTCCAAAGAAATTTACGCCAAATTCGGAGCCGAACTCGACCGCATGCCACGGGCCGAACGCATTCGCGTCCTCGACGGAATCAAACTAGTAAACATCAAAAAGCTGGCATACGTCGTGCTGCCTAACGGCGACAAACTCGACTACGAAATAAAAGCCTACGGCGAACCCGGCAAAGGCCGCGACGCGGCCATCATCAAAATTAAAAGCGACCGCGCCCCGATCTTGCCCATTGGCGATTCCAACCAAAGCCAAGTTGCCGACCGCATTGTGGTGTTGGGCTACCCGGGCGTCGCTGATTTTCGCGGCCTGCTCGACGAGAAATCACAGCTCGAGGCCTCGGTCACCGATGGCTCGATCGCTGCACTCAAGCATGCAGCGAGCGGTGAACCCATTTTGCAAATTTCAGCGCCGATCACCCACGGTAATTCCGGTGGACCCGCAATCAACCAAGCAGGTGAAGTTATCGGCCTCGCGACGTTCGGCAATGAAGGCGAAGTGCAAGGCTTTAACTTTTTGGTAGCGTCGAGCACGCTGCTCGATTACGTGCGGCAGATCAAGCTGGAACCCCAGCTCAGTGAAACCAACGTGCTGTGGAAAGCCGGCTTAGATCTATATTGGAATCAACAATACACGCCAGCCATTGCCAAGTTTGAACAAGTGGCCAAGGTCTTTCCGGCGCATTCTGAAGCCGCAAATGTAATTGCGATGGCGCGGGGTTTTCAAAAAGATGGCAAAGAACGCAAACTCGAAACCGCCAACAACGGCGCAATTGCAGGCGCCGTCGTCGGGGTCTTAGCGTTGTTAGGCTTCGGAATGTGGATGTTGCGACGCAAAGCGCCAGGCGTTACACCGGCGATGGCCAGCCATGCACCAGGCCATGCGCCAGGCTGGGGCCACATGCCGCCGCCCAGTGGCGTCGCCGGTCCGGGCGTCGTACCACCAGGGTTTGGCCCGGGCGGGCCACGCTCACAATATGCACCGCCTGGCGCGATGCCGCCGCCGGCCGGCCACGCGCCAGGCTGGCAACCCAATGCACCCGCCGCGCACGGCGCACCAGTTGCCAAGACGATGGCCATCGGTGCGCCAATGCACCACCCGCCGGTCGCTGCCACGGCATTTGGCGGCATGGCCATTGGCAATGTCACCTGTGTGCGCGGGCTGCTCAACGGCCAACGTTTTGCACTGACGGCACAAGGCTTGCTCATCGGCCGCCAGCCTGGTGTCGCGCAAATTGTCGTCAACGATGGCCGGGCCTCGGGCAAACACGTTTGGATCGGCCTCGAACACGGCAAAGTCGTGTGTGTAGATCAAGGCACCACCAACGGCACGTTCGTGAACGACGTTAATCGTGGTCGCATCAGCAAGATGGAACTGCGTGACGGTGACGTGGTGATCGTGGCCGAGCCCGATGTGCTGAGTTTGCAGATCAAGTTTGGGTAATCCAGGGAATACCCGCCAGCGTTCGAATTCGCCGTCCCGTCGCGAAAGGTTCGCAATGCCGTTGATTGCTACATTCTTTCACCAAACTCAAAACAATCGCGGCGATTGGGTCTAGCCTAGAGCCATGGCGAAAGTCTTTTGCAGCAAGCACGCTTTGCTCATCGTGGCCTTGGTGCTTAGTGCTTGTGGCAATCCGGCAAAACCTCCGGCGACTCCGGCGCTTGCAGCCACACATAAATGGGCGCCAAATGCGTTTCGTTTCATCCCAGCCGAAACGCCGTATCTATTTGCAGCAATGGATAACGGCTCGAATGCGGTTTCTCGCAAATTGTTTGCCGACGCTGTCGACGGCGCAAAGAACAAACTGATTCTCCAACTACGCGGCACCGATACGCCGTGGGCCCGCGCAATGTTGGCGCTCGCCGACGAGATTGCCGCAGATCGTAACAACTCATGGCAAGCGCATCTCGGCCTTGAAGAGGACTTGCACTATGTCTTGTACGGGTTGTCGATTTGGCCAGTGTTGCGACTCAACGTAACGAACCCCAATCGTTTGCGCGCGGTGATTCAGCGCACCATCGACTTAGCGGGACTTGGCGTATCGTCGGTGAAGACCGCGGAAGCAACCTACTGGAAGTACCTCGAGCCTAACGATAACGCGTTGATCTTTGTTGCGGTGACCGACCGCGAACTGGTTGCCACGGTGATGCCTTCGGGCGTGTTCGCGCAAGCGTTGCCCTATTTACTGGGTAGCATGTTGCCCGATGCTAGCCTGGCCCAATCGTCGAGAATCCCAACGATGATGCAACGCAACGGCTTCACGGAAACCCATATTGGGTTCGTCGATTTTCAACATGCAGCAGCCATTGCGTTTGGTCGCGGTACCGCCTTAGAAACCGCGTTGCGCGATGTCTTTAATGGTACGCAGATCGATGCGGCCTGTCGTAGCGATATAGATCGCCTGGTGGCACTCGCGCCACGCATGCTGTGGGGCATGACGCAGCTCAACGAAACCGGCATGGCGGCGAGCATGATGCTGGAACTCGATCCCGTGCTGCACCACAGCCTTGCGGCCATGCAAACACCGTCGGCCAGTTTTTCTATCGAAGGGGTCGCCAATTCGATTTTTGCTTTCGGTGGTGCACTGGACGCTGAAAAAATGATCAAAACCTTGGGGTCGCTCGGTGCCGCCGTTCAGGCCCGCCCGTTTCAATGTGCCCAACTCGCTCCGGTCAACGAGGCGATAGCGAAGTTACAGCGCGGTGTCGATCAGCAATTGCCCCCACAACTGCGCGGCATCAACGGCTTCATGTTCGCAATCCATGAATTCGCAACTAAGCCGCTCAACATTGAGGGCTTCGCCATGTTCGAAGGCGTCGACACAGCGGCAATCCTGCAACTGGTGGGCGGATTGCTCGGCAACAACCCACCGCGCGATGGCTCAGCAATCGCCATCCCGACCGCCTCGATGGGGCTGCCGCCACAGACCACTGCCCATGTTGCGCTAACACCGTCGCGCATCGCCGTCGGCGTTGGCCCACAAAGTGAAACCTGGGTGAGCAAAGCAGCGGCCACCCCAAGCGACGCACACCCCCCGCTGGTATTTTTTCATTACGACTTTCCACGGCTCAAAGAAATGATGATTCAAGTTGGCAGCCCACTCGAACAAACCGAAAGCCAGATCGGCGTTGGCACCATGGTCGTCAACATCTCAGACCGCGGCTTACGCTTTGATGTCAGCGCGACGTGGTAGGGAGCATTTTCGGCGGGGAAGTTTAGGCCGGGGGCGTTGCCCGGGCCTGCCTTCCGCAATGCGCTGCACGCGTGGGTCACGGTAGCCAACCAATTTTTTACCTGGATTTTCGGCCCCAACTTGCACGGATGGCGACGACTCGTCCCGGCTGGCTACGGTCCACGTTGCGCCCCCGCGTCGGACTGTCCGCCATTCGGACACCCTGGATGGATCGCCCGTTCGCGGACACCATGGATCGCCCGCTCGCGGACACCAGCCACCCCGGTTGCGGTGCCTGGTCAAAATCAAATACGATTTTTTGCGGTAATTTCTAAAAGATCGAAGATAAGCGAAGGATGAGTTTACCGCGCGAAATCTTGCCAGGTCGCTTTTACACCCTGACGCGGCGCTGCGTGAACCGCATGTTTTTGCTGCGGCCCGACGAGCAAACCAATAACAATTATTTGTACTGTCTGATTTTGGCAGCGATCCGTTTCAATATTGTGATCATCGCGACCTGCGCGGTTTCCAATCATCACCACACCAACCTGTTGGATCGCGATGGCCGGCTGCCGGAGTTTGTGCATTATTTTCATGCGTTGTTGGCGCGGTGCCAAAATTGTTACCGTGGCCGCTGGGAACATTTCTGGGCCAGTGGTGGCCCATCGGCGGTCGAGCTGGTGGCGCCTGAGGATATCGAGCGTGCGGTGGTGTACACGTTGACCAACCCGGTGAAGGACTTTCTCGTCGAAGAAGTGACGCATTGGCCCGGCGTCAACAGTTGGAGCGCGTTGCGTGCGGACCGTGCGCTCACGGCGACTCGGCCGCAGCATTTTTTCCGCAAGCGTATGCCCGCTAGGGTCGAATTAAAGATGACCGTGCCGGCCGAAGCGGGCGTCCAAAAATCCCGACTTGGGTTTGTTTTTGTCACGTTGCCGCACAACTTCTCGCGCCATCGGCCGATGCCCCATGCGACCGAAAAAAATCCCGACCGGGGTTTGTTTTTGTCACGTTGCCGCGCAACTTCTCCCGTCATCGGCCGATGGCCACCGCATGCGACCAGCCTACCGCCGCCGCGG
>JAGPDK010000138.1 GCA_018057605.1 Kofleriaceae bacterium
CATCGTCGAAGATGTGCGTGGCGTACCCGTCGCTGGCGCCATCGTAACTGTGCCGGGCACAGCGTCGGCGCGCGCCTCGGTTGCCAGCGACGGTACCTTTCGTTTGCCCAACATGGCGGCGGGCACCGTGCCGCTGCACATTGAGCATCCGATGTATCCGCCGTTTGATGCCACCGCCACCACCGGCGTGCGCGGCCGTTGGCGCTTGCCGCTCGGTGGCGGTGTTGACGGTGTAGTGTTGTCGCAGCTGACGGCAGCACCGTTGCCAAAATGCACTGTGATGTTGCGCAACACGCAAGGCGGTCGGGCCCGCGCTGTCACCGATGATCGTGGCCGGTTTGCCGTCGCTGCGTTAGCGCCTGGGGCGTGGACCATTGAAATTAATAACGCCAATTACGCGACGTTTACGACCACAGTGCAGATCGCCGCGGCCAGCGAACCGGGCGCAACCTCGCTGCACGACCAACGCTTTGAATTATTGCGCGGCACTACCATTGCGGGCGTCGTGCGCGACGATCGCGGCACGCGCCTCGCCGGCGCCAGCGTCGAAGTGTCCAGCACCAGCGGGTCACTACGCTGCACTGGCACCACCGGCCCCGACGGTGAGTTTCAATTGCGCAATTGTCCTTCGGGTGAACTCACCATCCGCGCCGCCAAAAATGGCCACACCGTCGAGACTTCCACCACCGTGCGCGCCGGCGACGACATTCGCAACATCGCGCTGGAGTTGCGGTGAAAGTGTGTGCGCTGCGACGTTCAGATGTTGAATGTCATAGTCGATTTTGTTGACTACGCTGCAACTTATCCGTGCGGCGGCACACTGCGCCAAACGCCAGCGAGCAGGTTTTCGCCGATGCGGTAAGAGATGGACGCCGGGTGGTCGGTGTTCCATAGCGCGAAATCCGCGCAGCAGCCGACGCTGATCTGTCCGAGATCCGGACGACGCAGCGCAGCGGCAGCGTGGCGGGTGACGCCGAGCCAGGTTTCTTCGACGGTCATGCCGTAGTGGGTGGTGGCGAGCCACATTGGGACGCTAAGGCCCGTCGCATGGCTGGTGCCCGGGTTAAGATCGGAGGCGATTGCCAAGTGCATGCCAGCTTGGCGTAACATGGCGACCGGCGGCGGTGCTTGTTTGAGCTGCACACACGCGGTGGGAATCATGACGCCGACAGTGCCGGCCCGCGCCAAGGCCTGGGCGCCGCCGAGCGAAATTTGTTCGAGATGATCAGCGGAGGCGGCACCGAGTTCGGCTAACACCTCGGCAGCCCCAAGATCGGCAAATTGGCCGATGTGGCCGCGTACAGCGAGGCCGGCGCGGTGGGCCGCACGCCAGATGGCGCTGGCTTCGTCGAGGGTGTACGCGCCTTCGTCGCAATACACATCGACCGAGGTCGCGAGTTGATCATGTGCCGCAGCAGCGATAATGTCGTTGATGAATGCGGTGATCCACGCCGCACGGGTGGCCGCGCTGGCCCGAGCGGCCACCGGTACTACATGGGCGAGCAGTGTCGCTTCAAGCCGTACCGCACTGGCCGCTTTGGCGTTGGCGATGCAACGTAAGCTGCGCAGCTCGCCGTCGACGGTTAGCTCATAGCCGCTCTTGGCTTCGACGGTCGTGATGCCAGTTGCATGCATCAACGCCGCGCGTGCAACGATGAGGTCGCGTAGCGCAGTATCGGATAAAGCGGAAGTGGCGTGGACGGTGGCAACGATACCGCCGCCGGCCGCAGCAATGGCAGCGTAATCGGCCCCGGCTGCACGCATGGCAAATTCGTTGGCCCTGTCGCCGCCAAAGGGCAGGTGGGTGTGGCAGTCGATGAGGCCTGGGCTCAGCAGCCGGCCGGCACCGTCGATCGTTGTGTCGTAGGCCAGCGAGCGATTAAGTTCGCTGCGGGCGCCGACCCAAACGATTGTGCCGTTGTGCGCAACCACCGCGCCATCATCAAGCAAGCCTAGCCCCGGCCGCGCAGGATCAGCACTAAGCACACGAACGCGATCAAACAGCAAGGTGGCCATGGTGGCAGCTTAGAGCGTCGCCGACGCTACGTCGATAGCGTGCAGCGACCATACCCCGAAACGCTACCTTGCGTCGTCGAAAGATCGCTGCTTGATTTTTCGCTCGCTGGCGCTGGCCCTCGGCATGAATTTTCTGCAGCGGCGCAGCGAACGTGTCATGGTTGGCCCACGTATGTTGAAACAAGCAAGCGCGGCTTGCGCAAGTGTTGTGCTCAGTGGATTACTCGGTCACGCAACGGCGCACGCCGAAGTGTTAGCACCTGACCCTGTTCGATCGGTGCCAGTATTTCATGTCGCTGAGCTTGGCACCTACATCGATCTGGCCACAGCTTTGCAATCCGCCGACCGCAGCACTGCGTGTTCGAAACTCGCCATCGTGCGCGCAACCATCAAGCCGTTAGCCGCATATTCGAGCAAGCGTGCGCAAGAGGGCAGCTGGGGTGCCAGTGTGTTGCGAGTCCGTCTCGCTGCCAAGCTTGCCACCGCTGGCCTCGAAGAACTGCGGCGCACGTGCGCTGCAAGTGCCGATGCCTGGCAGCCGAATAATGCAGCCCTGAAAATTCTCGGCGATGCAGCGCTAGTGTTTCGGTCGATCGATGCTGACGCTAGGTTGTGGGTGAAATAAGTCACCGACGTCTGACGCCAGGTGTTGAATGCATGCGCGACCGCTGTGCCTCATACCAAATAATCGATGCACCTCGCGTAGTCGATTGGTTCTCCCGTCCATTTTGATGCGTTGGTGTTGGCTGTGATGGCGAGCGCTGCATGGGCATCGTGCAACGCTGCGAGGCCTCGTCGCCCATCAGTATTGTTCGATGTTGGGCGGGCAGGTTGTGCGTCGATGATCCGGTTGCGATGGTCGAAGAAGTCCCAGCCACCAGTCCGATTTGATTCAACGCGGCAACCGCCTTCGTGCAGCAGTGTGTGGTGAGCACTGCATAGCAGCATGAGATTCGACAACGCGGTTTCGCCACCGTTGGCCCAGTGCTCAATGTGATGGCCGTCGACGTAGCGGCTGTGGGTGCAACCGGGAAAACGGCAAGTGCGATCGCGTAGCAGTAGTGCACGCTTGATTGCTGCTGGAATCGTCCGGGTCTTGCGACCGACCGAGAGCGGCACGCCTAACGCGTCGACGTGGGCAACTACCACGCCAGCGTCGCAGCAATAGCGTCGCGCGGTGGAGGCCGCGATGATTTCACCGTCCGCCATCATGGCTAGATCCGACGGTTCTGCAGAACCGTGGCGCCCGGCATGCGGCACCGTGATGATGATTTCGATCGGCGTGCGCTGCGGTCGTTCACCACGCACGCGATTCTGGAGAATCTCCATGAACGCATCGGCACGCCGTCGGCCACGTTCAGCAGACGTTGGTGCTTTTGCGGCAGGCGGTGTAGCCGGCGAAGGTTCCACGGGAGTCGGCTCCGCACCCATCGGTTCCGCACTCGATGTGGCAAGCGCAGCATTAAGGGCAGCCCAAACGATTGCCGCTTCATCGCTGGGCAATACAACTTCAAACTTCACCATGCCGTTGTCGAGACTTCGCCGCGTCAAAGTGCGTTGCGCTGCAACTTGTGCCGCAGCCATCGCGCCAGCCGCCACTCCGTGCGCTTGATCATACGCCTGCACGTTTTCGTACGTGCGACACAATGTATCGAGCTGTGACGCTGGCATGCGCTTCGCGTACGCGACCCACAGCGCCTCTTTTTCAGCCGTGGCAACTCGCGTGATCGCCCGCGCTTGCGAATACGACATTGCACCAATTCGCAATTGCTCGTCGACAAGTGGCAGCTCAGCCAACTTCCGTGCAACTCGTACCCGCTCACGTGCTGTGCGCAAATCCCAGCCCACTCGCCACGCCAACCAATGTGCACACGACAACGCGCCTTGCACGTGCCAGCCCGACGCACTATCGAATTCACGAATCGCTGTTAACAAGCGATGCATCGCTGCGTCGATGTGCGCCGACATTTCAGCGATTTGCTCACCCATCGCATCAATATCAAGCGCCACCTTCACCTCTGCACCTTGCATCATAAAACAACTCGATCACCTGCTTTTTCGCCCCTGTGATTCGCTCACTGCGCTGCAAACTCTCAATGTAACGAAAGAAACTCAGCAACATCAACGATCGGCTCATGCCGCGAACATGTCGGCGCTGCACGAGCGATTTGCAAGCGAGCAGCAGGCTCGATAATTCCAGGGCTCAAAAATCACGTCAATATAAATCGAGAAATATTCTTGTTTTTAGCAATAATTAAAGTCCGAAAACCGGACAAAATTCTAAGCACACCACCAGTCCCAACTGCAGCATTCCAATCAACAACTATCGCCAATTCAAGTTCCACATTCACCCGTCGTTCCACCCATCGTTCGCAAACCGCGTGCAAAGCCCACCACCGCTATCAAACCCCGCACCCACCCGCGACGCGAAGGCGGCGCATCAGGCTACGCGCCAGCACCATCCTCCGCGGCCGCGCTGCCAGCAGCACAGCACTCGCGCAAGCTCCACCTCGCTCCCTCCGGAGCCTCTGGGAGCCGACCGTTCACCACACCGCTCACTAACCCGCTCACTAACCCGCGCACCAACCCGCGCACCAACCCGCGCACCAACCCGCGCACCAACCCGCGCACCAACCCGCGCACCAACCCGCTCTGCGCTCGGTCGCTCGCCCAACAAAAACATTGACGAACACGAATCTCAATCCTCAGCGCGCAAATCCCTGCCTACCGCCGCAACGGAATCACCACGCCATGCTTCGCCGCAGTCTCAATCGCAATATCGTACCCCGCATCCGCATGGCGAATCACGCCCATGCCTGGATCAGACGTAAGCACGCGTTCGATGCAGCGCGCCGCGCGGTCGGTGCCGTCGGCCACAACCACCATGCCAGCGTGCATGGAGTACCCCATGCCAACGCCGCCACCTTGGTGGAAGCTGACCCAGGTTGCGCCGGCAGCCGTGTTGACCAGCGCGTTGAGGATGGCCCAGTCGGCAACGGCGTCGCTGCCATCTTTCATCGCTTCGGTTTCGCGATTTGGTGATGCAACTGAGCCACAATCAAGATGATCACGGCCGATCACGATCGGCGCTTTGACTTTGCCAGTGCGCACCAGCTCATTGAAACGCAGGCCCACCCGATGGCGTTGGCCGTAGCCAAGCCAACAGATGCGCGCAGGCAAGCCTTGGAACGCAATGCGTTCTTGCGCCATTTTCATCCAGCGCGCCAATGCTGGATCATCTTTGATCTCGTCGAGCACAACCGCATCGGTGACCGCAATATCGGCCGGGTCGCCCGACAATGCTGCCCAACGAAACGGCCCTTTGCCTTCACAAAATAGCGGGCGAATATACGCTGGCACAAAGCCTGGGTAATCAAACGCATTGGTCACGCCGGCGATTTCGGCCTGAGCCCGAAGATTATTGCCGTAATCAAAGACGTGCGAGCCCCGGGCTTTGAGTTCGAGCATGGCGCGCACTTGCACGGCCATGGAGGCACGGCTCTTGGCAACGTACTCCACCGGATCGGCAGCACGTAACATCGCGGCCTCTTCGAGAGTGTAGCCTTGCGGGATGTAGCCGACCAACGGATCGTGGGCCGAGGTTTGGTCCGTGGTGAGATCGGGCGTGACGCCCCGCTGCACCAATTCGGAGAAAACATCGGCAGCGTTGCCGACCAAGCCTATCGATTTAGCTTCGTTGGTCTTGGTGTATTTCGCCACCAGCGCCAAGGCGGTGTCGAGATCCGGTGCCAGCTCGTCGAGATAGCGGGTTTCCAATCGACGCTGCACCCGGGTTGCATCAACTTCCACGCACAACGCAACGCCGCCCGCGAGCACTACTGCGAGGGGTTGCGCACCGCCCATGCCGCCAAGGCCGCCGGTGAGGACCCATTTGCCCGCCAATGTCGCGTTAGCGCCATAGTGGGTGCGCGCGGCTTGGGCAAAGGTTTCGTAGGTGCCTTGCACAATGCCTTGGGTGCCAATGTAGATCCATGAGCCGGCGGTCATTTGGCCGTACATCATTAAGCCAGCGGCTTCGAGTTCACGAAAATGTTCCCAGTTGGCCCATTTACCGACGAGGTTTGAGTTGGCGATCAACACCCGGGGGGCTTCTTCGTGGGTGCGAAATACGCCCACGGCGCGGCCGGATTGCACCAACAAGGTTTCGTTGTTTTCTAAGCGCCGCAATTCTTTGACGATGGTTTCGTAATCTGGCCAGCTGCGCGCGGCTTTGCCGGTGCCGCCGTACACCACCAAATCGGCTGGGCGCTCGGCCACGTCGGGGTCGAGGTTGTTCATCAACATGCGCAGCGCGGCTTCTTGTTGCCAGCCCTTACAAGTTAGTTCGACACCATGGGCTGCACGAACAATCGGCGGAGTGAATGAGCTCATAGCGCAGTGGTAGCAAGTTTGCGCCTGCCGAGCTAATCGGGACCGGCAAAAAATCTCGCTTGGCCATGCCGGGCCGGCGTTTGCTACAACACGATGCCGGCTGCGACGGCAGCAGCGATGATCGAACCGTCGTCGATCAAGGCGCGGACGGCCACGATATCGGGCGACAACACTCGATCGGTCATCATGGCCGGGACGCGGGCGCGGATGGTGGCATGCACAGCTTCGAGCGCAGGCGTGGTTTGCAACGGACGGCGCAAATCTATGCCTTGCGCAGCACACAGTAGCTCAATGGCTAACACGGTTCGAACGTGATCACCGATCATCGCTAGCTTGAGCGCGGCGGTTGCGCCCATGGACACATGATCCTCGCGCCCGGCCGACGATGGAATCGAATCTACCGAAGCCGGATGCGCCAATACTTTGTTTTCGGAAACCAGCGACGCAGCTGCTACTTGCGCGATCATGAAGCCTGAATTGAGGCCACTGTCTGGGGCCAAAAACGGTGGTAAGCCGCTCGAGAGTTGCGGGTTTACCAATTGTTCAACCCGGCGTTCGCTGATGTTGGCGAGTTCGGCGACCGCCATCGCCGCAGCGTCGAGGGCCAGCGCCACCGGTTGGCCGTGAAAATTGCCGCCGGAGATCATTTCATCGGGGATGTCGTCATTGTCGTCGACGAATACCAAAGGATTATCGGTAGAGCTGCCAGCTTCACGCTCCAGCACCAATTGCGCGTAGGCCAAAATATCGCGACTTGCACCGTGCACTTGTGGCATGCAGCGCAGTGAGTACGGATCTTGAACTTTGCCACAATCGATATGTGATTTTGCGATCGGCGAATCGGCCAACAGTTGCCGCAACACCGCTGCAACCGCGATTTGTCCGGGATGCGGACGCGCTGCGATCACCCGCGGATCAAAGGCGCGCGCGGTACCTTTGAGGGCTTCAAGCGACATGGCGCCAGCAATGTCAGCGACCGTGGCCGAGGCCAGCGCGTCGTATACGGCCAAGCCCCCGACGGCAGTCATGTGCTGGGTTCCATTGAGCAGTGTCAGGCCTTCTTTGGCCGCGAGCTCAAGCGGCGCGATTCCAGCCTTATCAAGTGCAGCACGCGCTGGCATCACGACGCCCTGGTATTCGGCATCACCTTCGCCCATCATGCCTAAGGCCAAGTGGGCGAGGGGGGCTAAGTCTCCCGATGCGCCGACCGAACCACGGCAAGGAATGATTGGGTGTACGCCAGCATTGAGCAACGCAACCAAAGTTTCGCAAGCCAGCGGCCGCGCCCCACTGCGGCCGGTGGCTAACACGGCAGCTCGCAAGACCATCATGGCGCGCACGGCTTCGACCGGCAATGGTGCGCCGACACCAGCGGCATGCGAGCGCACCAAATTTCGTTGCAATTGCGCGAGCTGATCGCTCGAAATTCGAACTTCCGCGAGTGCACCGAACCCGGTATTGACGCCATACACGGCCGGGGCCGCGTCGCCGCCAGCAATCGCGGCATCTACCACGCGACGGGATCGCGTCATGGCTTGCATTGCTCGGTCGCTAATCGCTACGGAGCGGCGATTGCGCGCAATTTCAGCGAGGGATGAAAGGTTGAGGAGGTCTTGGCCGAGCGCAAATGCTGTCACCCGACAAGATGTACTCTTTCGTTATCCTGGGCACAAGGAACCGTGAAAACTGGTTGATATTTCAGGCGTGGGCGTTTGACATATAGGGGTAGCGACGGCGATCCTCGGTAGGCTTTGGGGACCACGACTGAGCCACCACATCGGCCGAGCAGCGATGAAGCTGCGGAGACAATTGCGCCTACGGCGCTCCCACCTGCGTCGGCACCCACGGAGCCCGCGCCTGTCCCGACGGAGCCAGTCGCTGAGGCCGGTGGCCGCGCAAAACGCTCGACGTTGGCGGAGCGGTTAGCGGCGCGCATGGACGCGATTTCGGCAGGGCAAATCGACGACGATGACGACCAACTCGACGGCGTCGGCACAGTTATGGATTTGGATGCTGACATCGATGGTGGTGCAAGCGACCGGAGCGTTGGTGATGCAACCGTGACGCTAGACGTCGACGATGTTGAGCCAAGCGCGGTCACGCCGATCAGCGCCATGGTCCAACCGCCGCGGCGGCCGTCGATTCCTGTCGTGCCACCGCCAGCTGCGCCGAAGCGGGCAATAGCGATCCCGGTGGTGACGGTGCCTGCGAAAATCGGGGGTGGTCCGCCAAGTCTACCGAAGGCCCCGCCGCCGGTACCGCGCAGCAGCACGCCCATGGTTGCGCAGGTGCCGGCGCCGCCGCAACGAGTTACCGAACGGCCTGCGGCCCGACCGGCGGAACGAGGAGTTGCAACCATTCCGCCGCCGGCGCGCCGCCGGCCGACGATGTCGCAGCCTGCGATCGAAATTCCGGCCAGCGCGGTGCCTGCAAACCCGCCGTTACCACTTGTGCATCCATCGACGATTCCAGCCGAGGCACCGGCTTTCGATGATGGCAGCGATACCGAGGCCGCCGATGAGTTTTTGGCCATTGATTCGGCGTTAGATTTGGACCCGGTTGCCGAGCCTGCACACGATCTTTCGCTAGAAGCGCAGCTTGATAATCCTAGTGTGCTCGACATGGCGGTGGCGGAGCTCAATGAACAAGGGCTTGAAGCGCGCGCTTCGCTTTTTGAAAAGCAGGTTGCCGCCGAGCTTGATGGGCCGCGTCCCGATGTCGCGAATGCCGCGGCACTAGCGTATGAGCTGGGCCATTGGTATCAGCATGTGCTTGAAGACGAAGCCCGTGCAGTCAAAGCCTACGGACGGGCATTGGCACTCGATCCGTCGCTGCGGCCAAATCTATGGGCGATCCGAGCGATTTTTTATCGGCGTTCGTTGTGGCCGAATTTACTCAAGCTCATCGAAGCCGAGCTTGGCTATGCACGCGATGATCGTGAGCGCGCCGATCTGCACGTGGAACAAGCCGACATCTTGCTTCGCGCCGGCGCACAAGATGCGGCGGTACAGGCGCGCAATGCCATTGAGTCAGCGTTGTTGTACGATGCTAAACACATCACGGCGTTGTTGGTGCTTGAGCGGCTGATTTCGGCCCAGTTTGACATCAACAATCCCAACCACGCCGAAGAATCCGAGCGCTTGGGTTCATTGCACACGACAATTGCCGAAATTGCCAAGTTCCCGGAACGGCAACAGGCTTCGTGGTTACGGGTGGCGGAGCTAAGCGCTGCCAACGACCCCTTGCGCGCCTCCGATGCGCTGGAGCGTGCCACCAGCTTAGTTGCGGTGTGTGGCAATGGTGAAGCGGTCGCGCAATGTGCTGTGGCCGTTGCTGCGCGGCGCAGCGATCCCGATGCTGACGAAGCGCTGCTCGCGGCGATGCAGCAATACGCTGCGGCGCTCGAAGTGCGGGTTGGCAGTGTTGCACCGGAACCTGGCGAAGCCAATCCGCGCGAAACCATGTTGCGCCGCGAAATCGCAGCGGTGTATCGCCGCATTGCCCAACTCACGCGCGCTGTCGATGCGACCCAAAGCGAAGCTGCTTGGCTCATGTTGCAACGCGGCTTGGCCCATGTGCCGGGCGACGCACTGTTCACGGCTGACCTCACCGAGTTAGCGGAAGAACTTGGTAAATACGATGAGCTGGCGTCGCTCGTCGAAACTGCAACGGCAAGCGAAGCCGACCCCGCGCGTTTGTTGGCATTGCGCTTGCGCCGTGGCGATGCATTAATTTGGGGCGGGCGGGAAGGTGACGTAACCGTCGGCATTCGGCAATTGCAGACCACCGATGGTGGTTCGCTCGCGGTCGCGTCATTGCTCGAACGGGCGGCCGTCGCCAGCGGAAGTCGCAACGGTCTTGCAACGGCGTGGCGCGCGCTCGCCGAGGCGTTTGAACTGGGCACCTGGAGCGCTGGCATTGCCGGCGAATCCAAAAACCCTGAAGCTGCGGCGCTGGCATATCTGGCCGCAGCTCAAATCACCGCTGACCAAACGATCGCTGGCGAAGAGCGTCGCAACCTTATTTCCAAAGCGCGCGAATTAGCGCCGGCATCGAGTGCGGTCTGGGAAGCAACGCTTGACGATCTGGAACGCAACGGCAGCCATCGTGCGGCACTTGCGATGTTGGGCTTCGCCGAGCCAGGCCAACCAGCGGTTGCTGCACTTGTGCCGTGGACGGCCGAGGCGCGCTATCGCTGCGCGATGATGATTGCGGTTGCGCAACGCGATGGCGCGATGACGTTGGTGATTGAAACGCAGTGGGCGCAAACTCACCCCGACGATATCGACGCACGCTGGCGAGTTGAAGCGCTTGCGGTTGCGACAGGCGCTGAGGCGCAACGCGGACCGGCACTGCTAGAACTTGCGACCCGTGAGTCGTCAGAGGAGTTGCAAGGTATTGCATTTGCCGAAGCGGCGCGGGCATTTGAACGCACTGCGTGGCAAACCGTCGACGCACCGCAGGCTGCTGCGTGGCAGCAGGCGATTGCCGCCTATCGTCAAGCGGCCGAGCGTTTGCCCGATGACCCGGCGATTGCCGCTGGCCTGCTTGCGGCGTTGCGCGCTACCAACGACGGCGCAGCGTTGGCTGACTTGCAGTTGGCGCAAGCGCGTCGCTTGCCTGACGGTGTAGCGGCCCACGCGGCCTATCGCGAAGCAGCACTCTTATCGACGAGTCCGCTGGCGGTTGCAGGCGAATGGTTGGCGCGATTTCCTGGCCATGTGCCGGCCATGGTGGAAGTGGCACGCTTTGCGGCGGCCACCAATGATTGGACTGGCGCTGCAACGTCGTGGCG
>JAGPDK010000612.1 GCA_018057605.1 Kofleriaceae bacterium
CAATCGGATCTTCCATCTCGCTGATCGCATCGTTCACATCGAAGACGGCAATATTACCGACGGCCACACTACATCGCCCCCGGCTGCGGCCGCGCACTGAGGATCACGTATGAACTTTCCACGCATGAAATGGTATTTGCCGGTCGTGCTCGCGTTTTTCGCCTTTATGGCATTTCGCGTCGAACGCCTGTTGTTCGCGGCGCCACCCACCAAGCCCAAAGCAAAAGATGTGCAGGCGGCCAGTCGCACCTTGGTGATGCCCGGCATCGTTGACGAACGCGATCAAGCACCACCAATAGCCGCGAATATGAGTGGCAATGGCGTGGTTGAACCGAAGGCCGAACAAACCGATGTTGGAGCTGGCGTGGCTGGGCGTATCGCGGTAGTCGCGGCCATCGAAGGTGCGACGGTGAACGTTGGCGACCTGCTGGTTGAGCTTGATAACCAAGTGGAAAAAGCCGCTGTCGCAGCGGCCACCGCTGACGTAGATGCGGCAAAGGCAAACCTCGCACGGGCGGTACGGGGCTCGCGCGCTGAAGATGTGAAGGCCGCCATGGCCGACGCGGAAACCGCTCGCGCTCGGTCCGATTTATCCAAGTCGGTAGCCGAACGCTTGAGCAAAGTCGCCGCTGGTGGTGGCGCGACCGTGGACGAAGTCGATCGCGCAAGCCGGCAAGCGTCCGCCGATCAAGCGGCGGCACGTGCGGCCGATGCTCGCAGTGCGGGCGTGTTGGCGGGGTCCCGACGTGAAGACATTGCGTTGGCTCGGGCACAAGTAATGGCGGCCGAGGCCAGACGCGATCAAGCCAGCGCCACCGTCGAAAAGCTGATCGTGCGTGCGCCCATTGCCGGCACGGTGTTGCAAGTCAAAGTGCGTGCCGGTGAATTTTACCAACCAGGCAGTGCCGCGCTGGTGGTGCTCGCCGACACCTCGGAATTTCATGTGCGGATGGATGTTGATGAACGCGACGTCGGCAAAGTTGCCATTGGCGACGTGGCAACCGTTCGCGCCAATGCCTACCCCGGTGTGAATTTTTCGGGCAAAGTTATCGAAATCGGTCGCCGCATGGGGCGCAAAAATATTCGCACCGACGATCCGACCGAACGCAACGACACCAAAATTCTAGAAGTGGTGATTTTACTCGATAAACCTAACGGGTTAGTCATCGGCCAGCGGGTTACCTGCTACGTCAATGGCCGCGAACCGATGGCGAAGTAGCGGGTTTGTGCTACACGAGGCGGCTGGGACCGACTGCTTACCGAACTGTGTTGCATGATTTGGATTGCCTTACTTCTCGTTGTACTCGCGTCGGTGATTGCCTGGACCGCTTGGTCGCGGCACCGCACCAACGCAGCGGGCATTGTGACCTCGGGTAACGCCCGGACCAGCGTCATCTTTGGATTCCTCAGTCGTGGCTTGCTGCGACACCTGTGGCTGCGCTTGCGCATGGTGTTCGTAAATCAACAACGCAAAAAAGAGCTGGCCGCACAGGCGCACATCACGTCGGCGCAGGAAGCTGCGGCGCTGATGGGCAACATGAAGGGCTTGTTCATGAAGGTCGGCCAGATTGTGTCATTTGCCCACGATGGGTTGCCGGAACAAGCGCGGGCGCAACTGCAGGGCTTACAGCGCGATGCGCCACCGATGGCGTTTAGCTTGGTGCGTGGTGTGATCGAAAAAGATCTCGGCACTGACTTGAGCACGCACTTCCGCCACGTCGACGAAGAGCCCCTGGCGGCCGCTTCGATCGGGCAAGTTCACCGTGCCAAATTACGCGACGGCACCGACGTGGTAATCAAAGTGCAATACCCGGGCGTCGACGCAGCAATTGAAGGCGATCTCAAGATGCTCGAAAGGCTCGGCCCGGCGGCCGCGGTAGTCGCCGCACAGGTTGATTTCACCAGCCTCGCCGCCGAGCTGCGCAGTCGCATCAGCGAAGAACTCGACTACCGCCGCGAGGGTTATCACCAAGAATTGTTTCGACAGTTGTGGGACGGTCATCCGTTCATCAAAGTGCCGCGGGTATTTGCGGCTGCAACCAGCAAGCGCGTGCTGACCTCTGAGTTTGTGCGCGGCTTTGGATATTACGATTTTGTCCGCGAAGCCAACGCCCGGGAAAAACTAATCGCGTCCGCTGCGATTGCTGATTTTGTCTGGGACACGATGTTCTGTCATCTGATCTATAACGGTGACCCGCATCCGGGAAACTACCTTTTCCACGAAGATGGCAGCGTTACCTTCATCGACTTTGGCTGCATCAAGCGCTTCGAACTCACCGCTATGCGCAACATCAAAAGGTTTTTCTTAGCGATTCTCGAGGGTGATCGCACGACCCACGATACGTACGTTGGCATCTTAGGTTTAGTTAAGCCCGACCGAGCCTGGGACCGCGATCGCATGTGGGGGTTTTGGCGTTATCAGCTCGAACCGTATTTCACGCCGAATTTCGTTTTCAACGAAGCCTATCTGGCGCGTGCGCGCGAAATGATGAAGCGCGAAAACATGAAAGACATGAATCTGCCTCCGGACTTGCTGTTCTTCACGCGCATCACGTTTGGGCTCAATGCGATTGCCCAAAAACTCGGGGCCGCCGGCGACTTCCAAAAAAGCGTGAAGCGGCAATTCTACGATGGCGACGGCCCTAGCGCGCTGGGCCTGGTTGGCGTCACCGGGATCCCGCATCGCTTTGATATTTTACCCATCGCGCAAGAACCGGGTTATTTCGCTCGACAAATCGAAACATCAGGCACGTTGCCAACGTGGGACACCAGCGCGACGCCATAGCACAAGACGACGTAGCGCCCAACGTCTCGATGGCTGCGCCCTGCTTGCTAAGGCCCTGGCCGATACACCACGAGGTAACGTACTTCGGCGTTGAGATTAGCAACCATAACCCCGACATAACGCTCGCTGGCAATCGCCGCTGGCACCGGCGCATATTCGGCCTTAACCACATCCGTCGGTGACGCTTCGACATAACAGGAAATGTTGCCCATCTGGTCAACGCTGCCGAGCACCCGTTGCGCCGGCTGCAGCAGCCCCTGCTGAGGCGACAGCGCCGTGCTCATGCCCGGACCAGCTTGGTATCCGAGGTACAGGACATGCATCGCATTGCGCGTCACGCAGTAACGATACAACTGCAAGCCCGCCGTCGCATGTCGTTGATTGTCCGACTGCAAAAACACGCCGACTTCACTTGTCACCACAAACGAA
>JAGPDK010000139.1 GCA_018057605.1 Kofleriaceae bacterium
GGGTAAGACTTCGTTGGTGGCAAAATCACGCGCGGTGATCTGCACCATGCGTTGTTCTTCAGTGAGTTGAAAGTTCACGATGTACGTCCTTTGTATATCTCGGTACCAAATGCCGCAGCCAGGTCAACGACAGCGTACTATTTACCTTTGAAAACCGCAGCGCGTTTCCCGAGGAAGGCGGCCATGCCTTCACGCTGATCTTCAGTTGAAAACAACAACCCGAAGCTGCGCTGCTCCAGCGCCAAGCCGCTTTCCAAGGTGATCGATTGGCCTTGATGAATCAAACGTTTGACTTCAGCCACCGCCAGCGGGCCATTTTTAGCGATGCGGTTCGCCAACGCAACCACTTTGCTCATGAGTTCGGCATGCGGCACCACCGCATCAGCCAAGCCAATGCGCAGCGCTTCATCAGCGCGAATGCGGTCGCCGGTCATGCACAGCTCTTTGGCTTTAGCCACGCCGACGCGACGCAACAAACGTTGCGTACCGCCAAAACCAGGAATCACACCAAGCGCGACTTCCGGTTGGCCAAATGAAGCTTTGTCCGACGCATAAACAATATCGCAGGCCAGGGCGAGTTCACAGCCGCCGCCTAGCGCAAAGCCGTTGACTGCCGCAATCCATGGCTTGTGCGAATGTTCGATAGCCGCGCCACACACGCCCCCAAGCACCGCAAAATCGTGCGCTTGAGTCGGCGACATGTCAGCCATTTCCGCAATATCGGCGCCAGCGACAAAGGCTTTTTCCCCGGCGCCGGTAAGAATCACCACCCGGACGTCGTCGGCGATGTCGAGTTCGGCGGCAAGCACGGTCAGCTCGCTGATCACTTTGCTCGACAGTGCGTTGAGCGCGGCTTCGCGGGTAATGGTTACGGTGGCAAGATGATGTTCAACGACAACGTTGAGCGTTTCAAATGTACTAAGCATGACCGAGCCTTACTTCTTTTGACCTTGAGTGTCGTATTCGTAAAAACCGCGACCCACTTTACGGCCGAGCCAACCGGCCGCAACGTACTGGCGCAACAACGGACAAGGCCGATACTTATCGTCGCCGAGTTCGCGATGCAGCACCTCGGCAATAGCCAAGCACGTGTCCAGCCCGATCAGGTCCGCCAATTCAAGCGGGCCCATCGGATGATTAAGGCCAAGTTTGACGCCAGTATCGATATCAAACGCGCTGCCGAGACCTTCATACAGCCCGTAACAAGCTTCGTTGAGCAACGGCATCATCATGCGGTTCACGATAAAGCCCGGGATATCGCGCGCCATAATCGTAGTTTTACCGAAGCGTTGTGCCAGCTCCACGGTGGTGCGGTACGTGGCATCGCTGGTCGGCAAGCCACGCACAATCTCAACCAATTTCATGACCGGCACCGGATTCATGAAGTGCATGCCAATGACTCGATCCGGTCGGCCCGACGCCGCCGCAATTTTGGTAATCGAAATCGATGAGGTATTCGACGCCAAAATCGCATCATCTTTGCAAACCAACCCAAGACTTCTAAAAATCTCAAGTTTGAGTGCTTCTTTTTCCGGCGCAGCTTCGATCACGATGTCGCACTCTGCGACATCGGCGTGCGCGCCGCCGGAGCGTAGCCGCGCCATCGCAGCATCGCGCCCAGCTGCATCTAGCTTGCCTTTTTCAACCAAGCGATCAAATGTTTTGCGCAACTTGCCCAGTGCTGCGTCAGCAAACTCTTTGGCTGCATCGACGATGATTACGTCGAGCCCGGCTTGCGCTGCAACTTGGGCAATACCCTGCCCCATTTGGCCGGCACCGATTACGCCGACACGTTTAACCGCTGCGCCGCTCATGGTCGTTCCACCAGTAAGGCAATGCCTTCGCCGCCGCCGATGCACAATGATGCGCCACCGGTTTTGGCACCACGCGCCGCCATGGCGTGCAGCAACGTGACCACGATGCGCGCGCCCGATGCGCCAATTGGATGTCCCAGCGCAACCGCGCCGCCCCACACATTTACCTTGGCTGGGTCGAGGCCAAGCAATTGATTATTGGCAATCGACACCACCGCGAAGGCTTCGTTAATTTCCCACAGGTCTACCGACTTCGGATCGCGACCAGCTTTTTTACAAGCGTTGGCAATCGCCGCAGCAGGTGCCGTGGTGAACCATTCGGGCGCTTGCGCGTGATAGCCCGAGGCCAACAAGCGTCCGAGCACCGGCAAACCGCGCTTCGCGGCTGCATCGGCTGACATCAAGACAACTGCCGCAGCGCCGTCATTGAGCGACGAGGCATTGCCAGCGGTAATGGTGCCATCTTTGGCAAACGAAGCGCGCAGCGCCGGCAATTTAGCAATGTTGCCTTTACCTGGTTCTTCGTCACTGTTGACCACAACATCGCCGGTTTTCGACGCGATGGTGACGCCAACGATTTCCGATGCAAAGTGCCCAGCTTTTTGCGCATCAAGTGCACGCTGGTAGCTTTGCGCGGCAAACTCATCTTGCGCGCCACGCGAAATGTCGCGATCTTTCGCGCACAACTCAGCGCAGTTACCCATGTGCTGATTGTTGTACGGATCCCACAAGCCATCATTCACCATGGTGTCGACGGTATCGAGGCCACCCATTTTCACGCCACCGCGCAGGCCACGCACAACATGCGGCGAGTTCGACATCGACTCCATACCACCAGCGACCGCCACGTCGATTTCGCCCAAGGCGATCGCTCGGGCCGCGCTGATAATCGCTTCGAGCCCCGAGCCGCAAACCTTATTCAAGGTGACGCACGGCACCGAATGTGGCAGCCCCGCATAGATTGCCGCCTGCCGTGCTGGCGCTTGGCCAACACCCGCCGGCAGCACCATGCCCATGTGCACGAGGCCCACATCGGCGGGGCTAACATTGGCCCGTTCAAGTGCAGCTTTGATGGCGGCAGCGCCTAGCTTGGTGGCTGGCACCGATGCCAGGGAGCCGAGGAAACTTCCGATCGCGGTTCGCGCCGCGCCTACGATAACGACTTGTCGCATGTGAGCCTCAGTGGTTACAATTTCTGAAACCAGGGATAGCCCAGCGAGATCAAAGCGTCAAGCGCGTTGTCCGTCGACGAACATGCGGTTTTTCGACGACAAGCATCGCGCCCACGCAAGCCTGTTTTCGTACCGCTCAGCGCTGAGAAACCCTGAACGGACGGAGGATTTGCGGTACGAGCCGTCGCGTTACTCGATTAGCGACTTTTTGTCGCGTCGGCAGTAGATTCCGCAGTAGCGGCGTCGGCTGCATCCACGGCAGGCGTAGCATCGCCAGCAGCCGCAGCTTTCGCTTTGTCTTCGGCCAAAACCGCAGCGATGCGTTCGTGCATTTCAGCGCTGCGATCGTGCAAAAACCGCAACTCTGGTGGCCGTGCCAAATTGAGTTCGCGTGCGGTTGGACCACGTAAATAGCCAGCGGAACGCGCCAGCCCTTCTATAACCTTATCGATAACCTTGGGTTGCGAGCCCAAGATCGACACGTACACAGTCGCCACCGACAAGTCGACGTTCATCTCGACTCTAGTGATGGTTAACAAGGTCGCCGCTTGCACGCGCGGGTCTTTGACTCGGTCGCGAATCAGCGCCGTCAGCACATCTCGCATCGCATGTTCAACTCGTTGTTTGCGCGTATTCATGACTCATCCTCTGCGGCCAACCAGTGCGCTGGTGGCGAAAACGTGGCGTCCGAGGGCGCAGCGCCCGTGGACACGTCGGTGGGCAAATCGTCGCCAGCATCCAGGCGCATCATATCGCGGCGTTGGGCAAGCAATTCACACGCCGGCTCCTCGCCGAGCATGCGCACCACCGCATCAAGCACTTCAATGGCTTTGCTGCGATCGGCGCTGACTACGGCAGCGCCAAGTTCGGCACGTTGCCAAACATCGAGCGAGCCAACTTCAGACAACGCAACATGCAGCCGTTCTTGCACCCGGGCTTTGAGCCGGCGGATGACCGCGCGTTTTTCCTTGAGCGAATGCGAATGGTCGATTCGCAGCGCCACGCGGGCAGCCGCTACGTACATTGGGTAGCAGCCGCTACGTACATTGGGTAGCAGCCGCTACGTACATCGGTTAGGACTGCACGCCAACGCGGCGTGCCCAGCGAACTAGTTGTGCCCCAACAACCCGACGGCTGGCGCCGAGTTGTTGGGCACGGCATTGTCGTGCCTGGCATTGTCAAGCCCGGCATTGTCGAGCCCAACCGTGATGCACGTAGCCAACCACGCCGATCACTACAGTTTCGCGGCCTCTTCGACTACGTCGTAGCACTCGATAACATCGCCAACTTTGAGCTCATTCCAGCCGGCAACCATCACGCCACACTCGTAGCCATTTTGGACTTCGCTAGCGTCGTCTTTGAAGCGGCGCAACGAACCAACTTTGCCTTCGTAGATCTGGACGGCATCACGGATGATGCGCAGATGCGCCTTCCGAGTAATCTTGCCGTCGGTGACCATACAACCAGCAATAACGCCCACTTTGGGAATTGCGTAGGTTTCGCGGACTTCGAGTTTGCCCATCGCAACTTCGCGTTTGATCGGTGCAAGCAAACCAGCCATCGCCAATTTCACTTCATCGAGCGCGTCGTAGATGATGTCGTACAAGCGAATTTCCACATCTTCTTGCTCGGCAAGTTTTGAACTCTTGCCAGCCGGACGAACATGGAAGCCAACGATAATTGCACCGCCAGCCTTGGCCAAGTTGACATCACTTTCGGTGATGCCACCAACCGCAGCGGCGATGACGTTAACTTTGACCTTGGCAGTCGACAGTTTGATGAGTGCAGCCTTGAGCGCTTCGGCCGAGCCTTGCACGTCGGCCTTGAGCACGATCTTGAGTTCTTTGTTGTCAATTTCCTTGAAGCGCTCCATGAGCCCTTCAAGCGAAACTTTGTCACGGGAACCCAGCTCGCGTTTGCGCCACGCTTGACGACGATGCTCAACCACGGATTTCGCCGCGCGGTCATCTTCGGCAACGTTCACCATGTCGCCAGCTTCAGGCACGCCATCAAGACCGAGTACTTCGACCGGGGTCGACGGACCAGCTTCTTTTAGTGGCTCGCCACGATCGTCAAGCATCGCGCGAACTTTACCAACCGTACGGCCAGCGACGATAATGTCACCAACGCGCAGGGTGCCTTCTTGCACCAACACCGTGGCCATTGGGCCGCGGTTGCGGTCAAGCCGCGCTTCGATCACAACGCCAGCCGCCGATTTGGTTGGGCTTGCTTTGAGTTCGAGCACATCTGCTGAAACCGAAATCGATTCCAACAATTTGTCGATGTTGTCGCCTTTGAGCGCCGAGACATTGACGTAAATCGTGTCGCCACCCCACTCCTCAGGAATGAGGCCGTGGTCAGCCAGTTGCTGGCGCACGCGATCGGGTTGGGCGTCTGGCAAGTCAGCTTTGTTGACAGCGACGATAATCGTAACCTTGGCATCTTTCGCGTGGGCCAAAGCTTCCAGGGTTTGCGGCATCACGCCGTCGTTTGCAGCAACTACCAAGACAACAATGTCGGTTGCTTGCGCGCCACGAGCGCGCATTTCGGTGAAGGCTTCATGGCCCGGCGTGTCGAGGAAAACAATTTCACCGTGACCAGGCGCGGTGATCTTGTAAGCCGCCACATGTTGGGTAATCCCGCCAGCTTCGCCAGCGGCAACTTTGGCTTTACGGATAGCATCGAGCAACGAGGTTTTGCCATGGTCGACGTGCCCCATCACGGTCACAACTGGTGCACGCGGTAACAGTTCGCCATCGGCATCGCTTGGCCCGGAGAAGATATCTTCTTCTTTGAAGGCAACGTTTTGGACTTCATAGCCAAATTCGCTCGATAGCAACTGTGCGGTTTCGAGGTCAATCGCAGCGTTAATCGTAACGCCGGTCATGCCCATGCCCCACAGTTTCTTGAGCACTTCGGTCGCCTTCACACCCATTTGGTGTGACAGCTCGCCGATCGTGATCGTGTCTTCGATGCGAACGACACGCTTGTGCTCGGCTGGCGTGGTGAGCTGAGTTTGCTTACCCTTCTTGCCAAGCGGCATTTTCTTCTTGCCAAAATCGCGCGAACCACCTGGGCCCGGACGGCCGCCTGGGCCACCGGTTTTTTGTTGTTGCGCAAATCGGCCGCGCACCGTGCTCATGGGGCCTGGTGCTACAACGGGGCGGCCACCAACCGGCGTACGCTCGGTGATTTTGATCCGCGGTGGCAAAGCGATCACGGTGCCAACAGCTGGCCGCAATGGATCGCGTGGGACTTCTACAACCACGACTTCTTCGACAGCAGGTGCAACGTCGACCGGTTTAACTGGACGTTCAACATCACGAGTTGCAGTACGGGCGCGTGCGCGCTCAAGTTCTTCTTCGAATCGACCGCGCGCCGTGACCGGTTCTACCACCACAGGAGGAGCCACCGGCGAGGTGTCACGGGTGCGGACCACGACGGACGGTCCGCGCGTCGGCAACGGGGTTGATGCCGGAGGGTTGTAAGCAACCGGTGGAGGAACTATCGGCCGCACTGGTTGAGCTTCTGGTGCCCCATGGCGGGCAACAATTGACGGTCCGACGACCACATTGCGTGGCCGAGGCTTTGGTACAGGTGGCGTTGCAACTGGGGCAGCCGCAACCGGCCCAGATCCATTCGCAAGTTCATTTGAACCAGCGTTCATGGCCGGCTGTTTTTCGACAACGGTGGCAGCGATAGGTGCGGCCACCTGCGACACAGCTTGCAGCGGTTCCACTGCAACGGGCATTACCGGCGCAACTGCCGCAGGCACGGCTGGCGTTGTCGTTGCAGTGATTGCAGTCGTTGCCGCGATCATCGGCGATGAATCACGTCGTGGCGCTACTTCATGCGTTGGTGCAGAAGGGGGCTCAACTACGCGTGGCCGCGCAATCACCGTAGGCGTGGCCGGCGCCGGGGTCACCGCCGCGACGTGCACGGGGGCAGCCTCTGCAACGGTTGGTTCATCAACCGCACGACGACGAATCACCGGTGCCGGTGCGATAGGTCGCGCCTCGCTAACCGGCGCCGCTGTCACATCGGGAGCCCCTTCAGGCTTCGACGATCGGCGACGAACCACCGTTGCAGCGGCCGACTTCGCGGAGGGAGCCGCTTCCACGGGCCCACCGTGTTTTTCTTTTTCGAGCGAACGCTTGATGCGCGCGACATCGTCTTCGCCAAGCGATGACATGTGGTTATTCACGTCAAGCCCTAGCGCCCGAATCTTGACGAGGAGGTCCTTGTTGGGAATCCCTACCTCTTTGGCAATCTCATACACTCGCATCTTCGCTCCGGTGATCTACAACGTTCTTTGACTTTTCGGTCGAAGAAATACTGATTTCTGAAAGCTGGCGCCCGATCTCGTCACGAACGGACTGAAACGCTACCGCTACTTGCTGGTCATCCACAGCAATTTTGGCCCGCACAGGCCCCCGTCGCAGCCCCGCGACGCAGCGCGCCAAGGGATGCACATAAAACCCACGGCCGCCCAAACGACGCGTCATATCCAAGCGCAGCCATGGCTCGCTTGGACATACCGCTACCCGCACCAATGATGTTTGCAGCACTACCTTGCGGCAGGCTACGCACATCCGATGTGGTTTCCGCGCTGTTGCGGAGTCTATGGCGAGGGGCATACTCAATTCGAAGATACCTCCGACAGCCAGCTAATGGCACGCTGTCGCAAACGAGCAAGGTCGCTCATTTCGATACCGGTGGCAGCAGCCACTTGATCGATGGATTGTTTCACCAAATCTTCTGGCGAGTGCACGTTGGCTTGGGCTAACACGCCAACCACGTCTTCGTCGACGCCTTCAAGTTCAAGCAATTGTTGGTTGCCCGACAGCGACAACCGCCGCTCGGCTTCTTTCTTGATGTCATCGTTGCGACGACGGCCAGCGTTTTGGGAGTAGCCTTGAGCACCTTCGATAATCTTACGACCACCTTCGGCACCACCAACGCCTGGCACACCAGCGAGTTCTTCGACATGGGCGCGCGCAAGTTCAGTAACCGAACGCCAACCCAGCTTGAACAACGTTTCTGCAATGTCATGGCCAAAGCCAACGTCGCCAATCGCCGCGGCGATTTGGTCTTTGGCGCGGCGCTCAAGCTCGTAAATCTTGGTTTCCGAGTGAATGTCGATGCGCCAACCAGTGAGCTGGCTGGCCAACCGCACGTTTTGGCCTTTTTTGCCGATGGCCAACGACAATTTGTCGTCGGGCACAATCAGCTCCATACGGTGGCCCTCGGCATCAATGATGACGCGCGAAACTTCCGCTGGTTGAATCGCATTGCATACGAAACGGGCAGGATCGTCGTCGTACGGCACGATGTCGATTTTCTCGCCGCGCAGTTCTTGCACCACGGCTTGTACCCGCGACCCCTTCATCCCAACGCAAGCGCCGACCGGATCGACATCGCGATCGCGTGAACTAACTGCAATTTTTGCCCGTGCGCCTGGCTCCCGTGCGCTCGACTCAATGCGCACGATTTTTTCAAAAATTTCAGGGACTTCTTGCTCGAACAATTTTTCAAGCAAGCCTTTGTGGCCACGCGACAAGATGACTTGCGGACCACGCGCATTGCGATCGATATCGACGCAGTAGGCTTTGATCGAATCACCGACCCGAAAGCTTTCACGTGGCACTTGCTCGCGCATTGGCAACACCGCTTCGGCTTTACCCAAATCGACGACTAAGGCGCCACGCTCGAACCGGCGAACCACGCCGGAGACAATTTCGCCTTTGCGATCTTTGTACTCATTAAAGACGTTATCGCGCTCAGCTTCTCGGACCCGTTGAAAGATAACTTGCTTCGCAGTTTGCGCAGCGATGCGGCCAAACTGTTTATGAGCGTTTTTCAGGTCGATCAGTTTACCAAACTTGGCATCTTGCTCGGATGCGCGATCGGCATCTTCCGCACGATAGAATACTTGGAACAACAACTCATCGCCAAGCTCGGCTTCAAGGCCAGCCGCTTTAGCTTCCTCAACTGTCATTTCGCGACCTTCAATCGCGTCGTCTTCAACCACGTTGATGATCAAGAACAAATCTACCGAGCCAGATTCAGCATTGAACTTGGCTTCCATGTCGCGGCTTTGGCCAAACATCTTTTTGGCGGCCGTTAAAATGGCTTGCTCCAGCGCCGAGATCAAAACACTTTTCTCAATGTTTTTGTCGCGGCTAACTTGTTCAAGTACTGCGTCGAGTTTCGCTTCCATGGGGACCTTGGCGATTGTCTTGGTTGTTGTTCGTGGAGGTAGCTAAAAAAATTACGTTACGTGCGTTGCCCAGAATCACCTGCACCGCCGGCGCCATCAGAACCATCTGGCGACCCGCCAGCTTTGCTTGGCGTAGCGGAATTGCCAGGCTTAACGCCCGCTCCGCTTTTGTTGGCCGCCTCGGCCGGCCGGGATTTGCCTGAGGCGACCTTGCGTGATTTTCCCGGACGATTATCGACCGGTTTGTTGGGCTTTGGACTAAGCGTCGAATCGCCGCGCAAAACCGCATCCCAATCGGGTAACAGACGCGCGGTATCGATGTCGTCGATCTCAAGCGTATACGACTTATTATCGACCCGAAGCTTCACCTTACCAGCATCGACGCTTTCGATGATGCCGCGAAAATTGCGCCGCTCCAGCCCATCTTGCACTAATGGATTGAGCAAAACGGCTTTGATTTCCGAACCGACGAATCGTGCGAAATGCGCAGGTGTTCGCAGCGGGCGATCAATGCCCGGCGACGAGACTTCCAAACTGTAGGCTTGCGGAATGGGGTCTTCAACATCAAGCACCGCAGAAACCTCCCGCGACGCGCGTTCGCAGTCGCTGGTGTCGATGCGCCGGCGCTCGGCGACCGTGCCGTCGGCTGGCAGCGGCGCGCCGGAATCGAGCAAATCAATACATACCCGCAAGACCCAACCGCCCTGCTCTAGTGTTAACCGCAAATCCACGAGTTCATAACCGGCGCCATTGCACACCGGCTCGACGAGCGCGAACACACGATTAAGGGTTGGATTATTACGAGCCATAGGAAAAATGCTGTGGGTGAAACAAAAAAAGGTGGGCTTACGGCCCACCTCGCAGAAGCCTGTGAAGTAGCGGATAGGTATCACTTGAGCTCACACGAAGCAAGTGCAATCTGGTGTTGCTGTTCGGCCCCAAAATAGCCAAACTACTGAAATGACATGGAAGCGCAGGATCGCCGCCGTTCAGATGACAGCAACAGAAAACCTTATCGGCAATCTATCGGCATGCACCCAGGCGATCGCCCAGGCAGCGGCCGAGGGCGCACAAATCGTAACATTACCCGAATGTTTTGCATTTTTGGGTCTGGTAGAAGGTGACAAGCGTGCCGCTGCGGAGTCATTGGATGGACCACCCGGCCGCATTCTTTCGACGCTCAGTAACGCCGCCAGCAAAGCGGGCGTTTGGATCGTCGGAGGTGGCATGCCCGAAAGCGTGGCCAACGATCCGTTGCGCACGTACAACACCGCAGTCGTCATAAATGCGCAGGGCCAACTAACGGCGCGGTATCGTAAGCTGCACCTATTCGACGTCGATATTCCTGGCGGTGCAGTACTCAAAGAATCTTCTAATACCGCCGCTGGCGACGCTGTGGTGGTTACTGAAATTGCCGGCGTACCAATGGGCCTGTCCATTTGTTATGACGTTCGATTCCCTGAATTGTACCGGCAATTAACCGTACGCGGTGCCGAAGTGCTGCTGGTCCCGGCAGCGTTCACCGCGCATACCGGGCAAGCGCACTGGCACCTGCTGCTGCGTGCGCGGGCGGTTGAAAATCAGGCCTGGGTGGTAGCCCCAGCACAAACCGGCCAACACAACACCAAACGCTCCAGCTTCGGCCACAGCTTGGTCTCTAACCCGTGGGGCGACATCGTTGCCGAGCTAGCCTCCGGACCAGGGGTTATTTATGCCGATATCGACGGCGACACCGTCGCCCAACGCAGGCAACAAATGCCGTGTCTGCAACACGCCAAACTGCTGTAGTGCGCGGGGGCTACTGACCCGAACCCGAACCCGAACCCGAACCCGAACCCGAACCCGAACCCGAACCCGAACCCGCCGCGAGTCGCTGTCGTTCCGCTGCATCGCGACGAGCTTGATCGACAATCACTTTTATTTGAGCTTCGCTCATATCCGTGGAAATCGGCACGTAATGCAATTCGGGCTC
>JAGPDK010000140.1 GCA_018057605.1 Kofleriaceae bacterium
TCGATATACTCCTCTTCGTATAAGCCCTCAAAGCCATTGCGAATACCGACGACTTCCCAGCCGAACGACTCGCGCGCATGGAGGGTAACTGCGCGGATAACCGCATTGAGGCCGGGACAGTCACCACCGCCGGTCAGAACACCAATTCGTTTCGTCATGTGCGGACACAGTCTACCCCGTGGAGTTGAAGGCCACAATCATGGTACTGTGAAACCCGATGGGGAAACTTCCGCGACGCATCGCGCTCGTCTCGCTCGCTCTGCTGGGTTCGGCAACGACCTCGGCGTTTGCGCAACCGAATCGCGCGACGCAGGCCAAAGCCAGCGCGTTGTACCAACGGGCACTAAAAAAGAGTGCCGCAGGGGATCATCTCGGCGCTGCAGCGTTGATGATCGAAGCATTTGAAACCGCGCCCAATAACAGTGCACTGCCTGCCATCGGCGAAGAATTTGAGAAAGCCGAGCAACTCGACGGCGCAATCAAATACTACTGTTTGTACTTGAGCAACGAACCCGATGGCGAATCGGCAGCAACCGCAACCGTGCAAGTGGCCGCAGCTCAGCGCAAACTTGGGCGCAACGTCGACCCGGCGAACCCGTGCCGCGTAAAAAACATCGTTGTGGCCAAACCGATCGAGCCTGCATCCGATGAAACGCCAACGGCCCAGCCCGTGCCCGATGATGTAGGGATCAGCAAAATTTCGCGTAGCAATACAACCCAAAGACGTGGGGCATCGCTCCGCAACAGCGGCATCATCGTTGGTGCCGTCGGCTTGGCCGGGGTTGGTGCTGGAATTTTTTTCACGACACGTGTGATGCAAGCTGAAAAGGACCATTCCGACCCCCTCAAAATGGCGCAAGCCGATATTGATGGGCCTGCAGCCGAACGCAATTCCCAAATTGCCTACATCGTCGGCGGCGCATTAGTTGTCACCGGCATTACCCTGTACGTAGTTGGCAACAAGCAACGTAACTCAACGGTTGCATTAGCCCCGATGCTGACCACGTCGAGTGCCGGCATGGCATTCGGTGGTCAATTCTAACGCTGCCCCCGACGACATCGCGGCTACTTACATTTGCGTTTGACCTGCTCCGGATCATAGATATTTACTTTGTTCGCCGGAATACACGGCGGTGGCGTCACCGTGCTCGCCCGTTCAGTTTTACGCATTGAAAAGGATTTGGACAGCGGTTCGTCGAGAGGAATAGTGACGTGGATGGGCTGAAAATTGTCCCGACGTAACACCAAGCGCCCAGTTGAACGAGCCCCGACGGTACCGACCCAGGGGGTGAGCCCAAGGCGTTTGCCGTTCAGCGTCACGTCGGCACCCGGCGGCTCAGAGTGCACTGTGAGACTGACCATCTTTTCGATCGCCGGTAGCGTGCCGACAATGCTCGGGGGGTGCGCATCCACCTGCCTAGGATTTGCTAACCGCGCGTCGATGGACGGTCCGGCGGTATCACTCACGATGGCTTGCGGATTAGCGCTGCCGCCAGCTGCCTCGACCGGCGCGATGGCGACGACCGCAGCGTCTGGCGTACCAGTCGGCGTCGCGCCGACCAGCGCCGCATCACTTAGCTGCGCAGCTGCATCGTTACCACCACTAGCGAACCCAACCACAACCAGCACGATAAGTGCAACGGCAACGACGCCAAGCCCAATCCACAACCCGGTACGCTTCGGGATCACCGAGGTATCAAATCCGCCGCGCGATCCAGTGCGTTGATCTCCAAATGGATTTGGCGCCGCACTACCCGCGGGCATGCGCGGTTGGCTGAACGGATAGCCCATGGGCCCCTGCTGGCCAAGACCGGCACCTTGATGTTGGCCAAGACCGGCACCATGGTGTGCAGCCTGATGGCTGGGCCCCTGCGAGCCATACGCTTGCATCGAAGGCGGCTGCGAACTTGGCGGATAAGCAGCTTGCGCAGGCTGACTGCCGGGGGCTGCGCTCCAGCTCGGTGCCGCTGTCGGGGTTGGTGCCTGAATCCAACCCTGATTGCCTTGATTCACCGCATTGGAGACAGGCGTTGGCGTTGGCGCTGGCATTGACAGCGGATTCGCGGCCCCTTGCGGCACGGCCGGCGGCGAACCGGTGGCCTGGCCTACCACTGACGGCGTGTGCACTCGATTGCTCGCGGTGGACGACATCCGCATGGTTGCCGCGGCATCAGGTGCGGGGCTGGCTTTCGGCCCCGGTTGAGTTGCGATAGTGACCGCATATGGCCCGATGGCCTGCCCGTAGGTGGGCTTTGCGACCTCGTTGTGCTGCCGCATCTCAGACGACGGCGCTTCACCCGCTAAAAATTGCGGTTGAGTTGATGGGACCACCTGATGATTCCAAGCGGCTTCGTCGTCTTGCTCTTGGACATCATAGCTGGCTGTCGTAGGTAACCGCACCGGCGGCGCCGAGGGCCGCAGCGGTGCGCTGCCGGGACTACTTGCCTGCACATGGATCGTTGGCAGCGCTTTGTTGATCGCAGAATCATTGGTATTGGAAACCGTGGTTTCTTTGGGATAGGCCGAAGTCGCAATCGCTAGGCGATCACGGTCGGGTGCGACCCACGGTTCTGGCACGTCACCAAACATCGAACGCATGAACCGGCCCAGTGCCATCGTGGACATCGAAATCCGCGATGATGTGGAAAATTGTTCCAACGCTTCAAGCAAGGCGCCCGCAGTTTGATAGCGCTGCGTTGCATCAACCGCGAGCGCCTTGAGCACAATTTCCTGCAACCCCAGGGGATAATCCGGTAACAGGCGAACCGGCTGCACGATATCGCCGGTGACAATGCGATGCATGGTGTCAAAATCGCTCTCGGCACGAAAACACCGATGCTGCGTCGTGAGTTCGTACAGGATAATACCCAACGCAAACACATCGCTGCGCCGATCGACATCGCGGCCGCGACATTGTTCGGGCGACATGTAGGCGAATTTGCCTTTAATCATCCCAGACACGGTTTCGGCCGAACGCGCGGTGGCTTTTGCGATGCCGAAATCCAAAACCTTAATCGAACCGTCGTAGCCGATCATGATATTCGACGGCGACACGTCGCGATGCACGATGCCTAACGATTTGCCGTCGGGCCCGCGCCGCTCATGCGCGTGGTGTAACCCGGCCGCCGCGCCCCCTACGATAGCCAACCCAAGTTCGTACGGGATGCGCGTCCCCGCCGCGCCCGCCGTTGCCAATACCGATCGCAGGTCTTGACCATGCACAAATTCCATCGCCAAGAAGTGCAGGCCAGCTTCCTCGCCAACATCAAAAACCTGGGCCACGTTTTGATGATTCAGCGACGAAACCAACCGCGCTTCGTCGAGAAACATGTTGATCGCAACGGTATCGTTGGCTTTTTCAGGAAGAATCAGTTTGAGTACGACGTAGCGCTCGAAGGCCCCAATGCCCGTGCTCCGGCCAATGTAAATGCGCGCCATCCCGCCAGTAGCCAACGAGAAAAGGACCTCGTATTTACCGAGCCGCGAAGGGACTCCGTGCGCTGAGGCTACTTCTGACACCAATTAAATGGTTTCATCCAGGGCCCACCGTGTCAAGCAAGCCGTTGTACTTGCGCGCTACTCGACATGTAGGCCTAGCTGCGACGTTGCCAGACCTCGCGCTCGCGCACTGGCAACTACTCCGACGAACCGGCGACCATCATGTGGGACACCCGGAACGTTGGGGCAGCGGTAGAAGTCCGCAGCGACAAGTCATCGGCCACCGCGTCGATGCGATGCAAAATTTCATCGAAGTTGGCGGCGATCGTCACTTCACTCACCGGAAAGGTGAGTTCGCCGTTTTCGATCCAGAACCCAGCGGCGCCGCGAGAAAAATCGCCGGTAACCGGGTTGAAGCCGAAGCCCATTAACGACGTGACATACAGGCCACGTTTGGTGTTTTTGATCAAATCGGCGCGGCTCATGGTGCCGGGCTGCATAATCAGATTGGTGGTGGTTGGCCCCGGATTGCCGCCGATGCCGCGGCCGGCCGAGCCCGTCGAGGTTCGGCCGAGCTTGCGGGCCGAGTAGGTGTCGCACAACACCGATTGCAAGATGCCATTTTCGACCACGACGTTGCGTCGGGTTGGTAAGCCATCACCGTCGAACGGCTTGGAGCCTGGGGCCTTGGGCAGCAACGGATCGTCGACGATCGTCAGCAGCGACGACGCGATCGCCGTGCCTTCGCGGCCGAGTAGGTAGGTTGATTTGCGCCAAAATGATGAACCGTTGGCGACCGAGAACACCGTGCCGATGATCGAGCGTGCGACTTCTGGGTCGAACACGATCGGACACTCTTGGGTGTCGACTTTGCGCGAACCAATCGTGGCGACAGTGCGCCGGGTGGCTTCGCGCCCCACGAGCTCAGGATCTTCGAGTTCGTTAAGAAACCGCGACGCCGTCCACCAGTAGCCATTACGTTTTTTGGGGTTCGCTGCGTCGGTCGTGTCATCGCACAATGGCTCAATGGACAGCGATGCGTACGAGCCGCGATAACCACCAACAAAACCGCCGCTGGTTGCAAACGCGGTAGCGCCCAACGCACGCGACCAGGTTGCACCTTCCGAGTTAGTAATCCGTGGGTCAGCGCCACGCGCCGCGCGCTCCCCGGCGATCGCTTGCTTCATCGCCCACGCTGCATCAACTTCGGCGATCGCAGGATCGTAAAGATTAAGATCGGGAATGTGTTTGGCCAAGGTGCTTGGATCGGGCGGCGCAGAAAACGGATCAGGCTCGGACAATTCGGCTAATGCCACCGACTCTGCAATGAAATTCTCGAGCGACTCACGGCGCAAATCCGACGAGTACGTGACCGCCCGGCGCCCGCCGCGCATCACCCGCAAGCCGAGGGCCCGCGAACCGGCTTCTTGCACCAGTTCGGCTTCGCCGAGCCGCACTTTGGTGGTGAGCTCAGAGCCATCACGCACCAGGACTTCGGCATCATCGGCGCCGGCTCGTTTGGCAATTTCCACCGCGAGAGTGGCCAGGTCGCAAAGTTCTTTGACAGTTTGTTCACTGATGTGCGCGCTCATACTTGAGTTCCTCCAACCGTAATCGACGACAACCGCACGGTTGGCGTGCCAACATTTACCGGCACCGACTGGCCATCTTTGCCACAGGTCCAGATGCCATCCGACAACGCAAAGTCGTTGCCCAACATATCGACGCGGCGCAACACTTCAGGCCCATTGCCGATGAGGTTCACGCCTTTGAGCGGCTGGGTCAGCTTACCGTCTTCGATGAGATAACTTTCCGACAGCGAAAACACAAAATCGCCGTTGGAGATATTGACCTGACCGCCGGAGAAACGCTTGGCGTAGATGCCGCGCTTGACCGATTTTAAAATATCTTCGGGGTTATCTTGGCCGCCGAGTAACGAAGTGTTGGTCATGCGCGGCAGCGGCATAGAGTGAAACGATTCGCGCCGACCATTGCCACTTGGTGCAACGCCAAAATGTTTAGCACTGAGGCGATCGTGCATGTAGCCGACGAGGATGCCGTTTTCGATCAGCATGTTCGAGCGGCCAACATTGCCTTCGTCGTCGACGTTGATCGCGCCACGCGAACCGCCGATGGTGCCGTCATCGACGACATTGCACAGCGTCGACGCAACTTGTTTACCGAGTTGGCCGGTGTAATTGGACGTTGCTTTGCGATTGAAGTCGGCTTCGAGGCCGTGCCCCACGGCTTCGTGCAACAAGATGCCCGAATCACCTGGCGCCAAGACCACCGGCATATCACCGGCTGGCGCGTCGACGGCGTCGAGCATGGCAATGGCTACGCGTGCAGCTTCAATGCCGTGGGCTTTGGCGTCGTGTTCGGCCGCAGCGAAATAATCCATGCCGTACCGACCACCGCCGCCGCCGCTACCCGCTTGCAATTTGCCGTCGCGTTCGGCCACCGCACGCACCCCGAAGCGAATCATCGGTTGCAGATCGGTGGCGGTTTTGCCTTCGGAGGTAAACAGCAATACTTCGCGCAGGCTTTCAGAAAACGAAGCCTCGACTTTGATAATGCGCGAATCGTAGGCCCGGGCCGCGCGATCAGCCGCGCGCAACAGCGCCAGCTTTTCTTGCGGAGAAACCAACAACGACGGCGCAGCAACCGGATAGAAGCTAGGCGTGATCACCGGCTTCATGGTCGATACTGCGACGGGCGCAGTCTTGCCGCCAGTTGCAGCGATTTGCCCGGCGATTTTGGCGGCGTGGAGCATCTTCTCCATGGCCAAGTCTTCGGTGTAGGCGTACCCGGTGGCATCACCTTTAGTAACTCGCACGCCGAGCCCCATGGTGACGCCCCGCCCTACGGTTTTCACTTGCTCTTCTTCGAGGGCGTAGTCGGCCGCGACCCGAAACTCAAAATACAAGTCGGCATAATCGCCGCCGGCATCAAGTGCTGCCGCAAGGAGCTTTGACGCGACCGCCGCATCAATGGCATTGCCACCGACGGACGAAAAAGGCGCGCGCAGCGCCGCAGGAAGGTTACTCATGCCGCGCACTGTAGCAGCCTGTCGGCGCACCGGGGGCCACATGCGAGCCAGAACGTCCCATTTGCGATCGCTACCGTGCTAGCTTCGCGGCCATGGAGCTACGCGCCCTTATTGTGCTCGATTCGTTGCAGCCGCAACTCACGGGTTTTTTACAAACCGTGTGTTCTGGCTTCATGCCGCGCGAGGAAGAATGCGCGATGTTTGTTGAAATTGCGCCTGGCATCGCAATCAATCAGCTGACCGACGTTGCGCTCAAAACCACCACCTGCAAACCCGGCATGCAAATCGTCGAGCGCGCCTACGGCATGCTGGAACTGCATGACGCCGACAAAGGCCAAGTCAACGCAGCGATCGATGCCATCTGTAAACAAATGGGCGTGACACCCGACGAGCGCATCAAGCCGCGGATTGTATCGTCACAAATCATCACCGGCATCGACGGGCATCAGTCGCAACTGATCAACCGCATGCGCCACGGCGATATGATCGTAGCAGGCCAAACCCTGTACATCCTCGAAGTGTATCCAGCCGCCTATGCTGCCTTGGCTGCCAACGAAGCCGAAAAAGCCGCCAACATTCACCTGCTCGAAGTGATCTCCTTCGGCGCCTTCGGCCGTCTATGGCTCGGCGGCAGTGAAGCCGAAATCAAAGCCGCCGCCGCTGCTGCCGAGGCGGCCCTAACCGAGGTAACAGGTCGTCCAGGCAAGTAGTTCCAACTTCTTCGCTTAACGCGCTGAACCCTGGCTCTGCTTATCAAGTTGTGGCGGAGCGTCGTCGATAATATAAGTGTGCTCGCGCGTTCTCCTCGCCTAAAGCCGAGGCACACGGCTGGCAAGGCGGCGCGAGAACCGGACCGCAGCGCACTGCCTGTGCGTGAGGACCGGAAGCGCAGCGCCAACGCCGCCAGACGTAGTGGATCGGCTTCTAGGCCCTACTAATCGAGGTCGAAGGCATAGAGGATGCCCCGATTCGACATCGTAAACAGCCGACCATCACTCGTCACCGCCGGCGCGTTGGAGACACCGTCGCCCGGATCAAAGAATTCAAGAATTTCGCCGCTCTTTTTGTCAGCGATGAACAGGCCATCTTTGGCCAAAGTAAACAGTACGATATCCGGATCGCCACTTGGCAGCAACGGCGCAGCCGGTTCGCCACCACCCGAGGCCCCGACTCGCCACAACACATTGCCGGCGAGATCAAGTTTGTAGTTACCCAGCTCAGCGACGCTGACGTACAACGCTTTGCCGTCGGTGACCAAGCCGCCAACATTGCCTGACAACGTCGGCATGGCGACATCCCAAAGCGGGGTGCGCCATTTCACTAAGCCCGTGGTCTTGTCGATTGCGTAGACACCGCCCGATGCCGAGGTCGCATACAGGGTATCGCCAAGTACGCGGGGCGTAGCATCCACATCAAAAAACTGATCGGCTTCGGCTTTCAACGAGGTAAGCCAAGCAACCGTGCCGGTGTCGCGCCGCAATGCAACTAAGTTACCGTTGGAAAAGCCAGTGTAAAGCAAGTCGCCATCAACCGCGATGCCGGCGTGCCCGCGCAACACCGTGGCGTCTGGGGTCTCGGTTTTGTACTGCCACTTGAACGTACCTTTGAGCGCATCAAGTGCGATCACTTGGTCGCCCTCGTTCGCGAAAACTACGGTTTCGCCGGTGATGACCGGGGCCTGATCGACAGCGCCGCGCGATACATAGCGCCAGCGTTCAACCCCGGTGTTGGCCTCTACACAAATGAGCAAGCCGTCACTCGTGCCGACGTACAAAAGCCCGCGATCGATAGCAGCAGGTGCGCCGACCGGACCAAATTGCTTGCGCCAACGAATTGCACCGTTGGCTGCGCGCAGTGCAACGAATTGGCCTCCAGCCGAACCGACAAATACCGTGTCGCCTGACACCACCGGCGCAGCAAATTCTTGTGGGGCTATTTCCGACAAACGATCAGCGGAGATCCACTTCCACTTGAGCGACAACCGGGCTTCCCCCAAGGGGTCGCGTGGCACCGCACGCATCGGATCAGCACGTTTGATGTCAACCGGATGGCAAGCCGTTAGCCCGCCGGTCAAAAGTAGCATCAGCGCAGAAACCGAAACCCGTGTTGCGACTCGGCGAGCAGCCACCGGCGTGACCGGTGCGATGGTTGCAATGCGACTCACATCTGCCCCGCCGCGCCTAACGCGGTCAAGCGATCCTCAATTACGCGCTCCAGGCCACTGTCTTTGGCCAAGATCTTAGCCTTTTCAAAACCAGCTTTGGCTTCCGCAGTTTTGCCAAGCAAGGCCAGCATGCGTGCTTCGTGATACACACCGTACAAACGGCGGGGACCTTGTTCATTGGGCTGTACCGCGCGGAACGCCGCGAGCGCATCTTCAAAACCTTTTTGTTTGGCAGCGGCGTCGGGCAAGGCTTGGGCCTTGGCTTCCAGGCTCATGCCCACACCTTCGCGCGCCAGTACGCCGTCAATACCGTTGAGCGTGCTAGCTTTTTGATACGCGGCCAAAGCTTCATCGTATTTGCCGGCTTCAAACAACATCGACGCGGTCAACAAGCTCGTACCGACGGCGGTTGGTTTTTTGGCCAAACTATCGAGCACAGCTGCGGCGCGTTCAACGCGGCTACCATAACCTGGCTCAGCCGGATCCGGCGTCGCGCCTTCGGCTCGCACTGGTTGACTAGCGACGAAAAGTGTTGCTGCCAATTTTTCAGTTTCTTTGGCGCGTTTGGACTCGCCACGCCAACGAATGATAAAAATGACAGCCAGCAGCGCCAGCACAGCGACGCCAACCACCACAATTTTTTTCATGTGAGGGATCAAGCGATCAAGAAACGACTCACCACCCAAATTGACGGGCGAGACAGGGGTGACTGGAGTTTTTGCTACGGTTGGTTGGGCCACGGGTTCCTCAATTGTCGACGGCGAGCGGTGTAACATTTGGCTACCCCCCGGTCAATTCATGGTGGGCGCAACCCGGATTTGACCCTGGATGAGCTGTTACGGTTGCCTGTGGCGTGGCCGACCGTCGCGGCAGATCGCCGGCTTGCGATGACGCAACCGCGATGCCACTTGACTGGCGAAGCGCCTGCCGCGACTGTTGCTTGTGGCTGCTGAGTGAGCGATGTTTGGGCCGTGAGATTGGCAACCGTGTTGGTCCCCTTTGGCCTCGCTGCGATCGCCAGCCAAGCCCATGCTGAAACCGAACAAGCGGTCAGCGTCGGAGTTAGTTACGCAACCTACGCAGCGTTGGGCAAAGCCATGGGCAACATGCCGCCACCGACCATTACCCCGACAGCGGGTGCTGGCCTACGGCTGGGCTATGAACGCGCGCTATCGCAAGAGTTGTCGATGCGTGGCGCGATAGCTGGTGGTGGCTTCGTCGGCGGTGGCACCGCGTTTTACAGTGAGGCCGCACTCGGCGTCACGTTTCGCTTTGATGTGCTCAAATACGTGCCATACGCGTTTGTCGAGATCGGCATATTGCAACGCGGCGGCGGGCCGCTTTCGACCGGCCTTGCCCCTGTCCTTTGCCTAGGTGGCGGCCTCGATGTGCTCGCCAGCCGCAGCAAAAGTTGGGGGATCGAAGCACAATTGTCGTCGTTTGGCGGTTCAACCACGGTGTTTACGATCGGCGTGCGCGGAACCCATCGCTGGGGTTTTTTCTAACTTGCAGCAGCTTGACGACTGAACGTACGTTCCGTACGGTGCTGGACAATGGCACGTACGAGTAGTCCCATCGGTCCTGGTCCTAAAGCCGCCTTGCGCGAACCCGATTCGATCGTGATCGAAGGTGCCCGCGAACACAATTTGCAGGTCGATTATTTGGAATTGCCTAAGCATCAGCTGGTGGTGATCACCGGCCCTTCGGGCTCAGGTAAATCGAGTTTGGCGTTTGATACCTTATACGCTGAAGGTCAGCGCCGTTACGTCGAATCGCTATCGGCCTACGCTCGGCAGTTTCTTGGCCAAATGGAAAAGCCCAAGTACGAGCGCATCCGCGGCTTGTCACCAACTATTGCCATCCAACAAAAAACTGCTTCGTCGAATCCACGCTCGACGGTCGGCACCATCACCGAGATCTATGACTATCTGCGCGTGTTGTACGCCCGTGTCGGTGAGCAACGCTGCCACAAATGTGGCGGTGCAGTGAGCGCGCGCACCGCGTCCGAAATCGTCGAAGAATTAGCTGCGCTGCCCGAAAAAACGCAACTTACGGTGCTGGCACCGAAAGCTGAAAACCGCAAAGGCGAGTTCCGCGAACTGATTATCGACGCACGCAAAGCCGGATTTGCACGCATTCGCATCGACGGCATGGTGGTGCGGCTCGAAGACGTTGAAGCGCTCGATAAACAAAAAAAGCACACGATCGAAATCGTGATCGATCGCCTGACCATCGCAAAGAGCGACCGAGGCCGCCTCACCGACTCGGTGGAAACCGCGTTGCGAGAAGGCAAAGGCAAACTCATGGTCGATGTCGCTGGCGAACGTGCGCCACGGATGTTTTCCGAGGACAACTCGTGCGCGACGTGCGGCATTGGCTTTCCTGAGTTATCACCGCAATCGTTTTCGTTTAACTCACCGCTAGGCATGTGCGAAGCGTGCAATGGCCTCGGCGAACGCATGTCAGCGGATCCCGAACTGGTGATTCCGGATCACACCAAGAGCATTCACGACGGT
>JAGPDK010000613.1 GCA_018057605.1 Kofleriaceae bacterium
ATCCAGCGCAGTACTTGCCGGAGTTGTTCGACGAAAAAGCCGCGGGCGATCCAGTGCGCATCGACCTCAATCAACCAATGGCGGCGATTCGTGCGACGCTGTCGAAATACCCGATTAAGACGCGGTTGTCCCTGTCGGGCACCTTGGTGGTGGCCCGCGATATTGCGCACGCCAAACTTAAAGAGCGCATTGATCGCGGCGAAGGCTTGCCGCAGTACATTAAAGACAAATGCGTATACTACGCCGGGCCAGCGAAAACGCCTGAAGGTTACGCCTCCGGTTCGTTTGGGCCGACCACCGCTGGGCGCATGGACTCCTACGTCGATATTTTTCAACAACACGGTGGTTCGATGGTGATGCTAGCCAAAGGCAATCGATCGCCAGCGGTCACCGCTGCTTGCAAAAAGCACGGTGGCTTTTATCTAGGATCGATCGGTGGGCCGGCGGCGGTGCTGGCGAAAAACTGCATCACCAAAGTCGAAGTGCTGGAATATGCCGAACTCGGCATGGAAGCGGTGTGGCAAATCGATGTGGTCGATTTCCCAGCGTTCATCGTGGTCGATGATAAAGGCAATGACTTTTTCGCTGCCCTGCAGGCGCCGGCCGGGGCGCTACCGATTGTGAAATAACGTGACCGAACCTTTGTTCGTTGGTATCGACTTCGGCACCACCAACTCCGCGATTGCCGTGGCCCGCGGCAATGGCGCACCGCGCTTGTTGCCATTGCCAAATCCAGCAGCAGAGACTGGCACATCGTCGACATGGCGTACCGTGTTGTATTTTGAACCCGGTGGGCGGTTGTCGGCGGGGGCCGAGGCCATTGCGCGCTACCGCGAAACCCAAGGCGAAGGTCGGCTGATTCAATCGATCAAATCGCACTTGGCCAGCGCGTCGTTCGCTCGCACCACCGTGTTTGGTCGGCGCTGGACCATTGAAGATATGATCGCTGCATTCCTGCGCCAGATTCGCCAAGCCGTTGCCGCCGGTATTGGTGAGTTGGGCTCGCGCTGTGTGATTGGCCGACCGGTACGGTACTGGGGTGCTGAAACCGCCGACGATGATGCGCGCGCGGTGAGCCGCATGACCACGGCGCTGGCCTCTGCTGGGTTTACCGAGGTGGTATTTGTGGCTGAGCCAGTCGCTGCGGCTTCGGCCTACGCTGCGCGTTTGACCAGCGCCGAAACCATCGTGGTCGCTGACTTCGGCGGTGGTACCACCGACTTTTCGGTGGTGCGCGTCGGTGGTCATGGGCCGAGCGAGATTTTAGCGACCGGGGGCGTCGGTATTTCAGGTGATGCGTTCGACGCGCGAATTATCGACGAGACCATCGCCCCGGCCTTTGGCAAAGGCTCAAAATACCGCGATGAAATGGGCGCGGAAGCATCGGTGCCGGCGTGGGTGTTTAATAACTTGCGCCGCTGGCACTATTTGTCGTTTCTCAAAGAGCCCCAGACCCAACGGTTGCTACATCGCGTGGTCGAAGGCTCGCTTGATCCGCTTTGTATCGAGCGGTTACGTACGGTAATCGACGACGATTTGGGCTTGGTGTTACATCAAGCGGTTGAAACCGCTAAACTTGGCATCTCGTCAGCCATGCAAAGTGAGTTGCGCATCGATCACGGCGTCGACTTGAAAAAAATCTTGCTGCGTCAAGAATTTGAAAACTGGATTGCACCGGATTTGGCCGAGATCGACGATGTCTTGACCAAGGTGCTCGCCGATGCGAGCTTGGCGCCCAATCAGGTAGATCGCGTGTTTGCCACGGGTGGGGCTTCATTGACACCGGCGGTGCGGACCTGGTTGGCGAAACGTTTTGGTGCTGAAAAATTGGTTGGGGGCGAAGAACTAACCTCGGTGGCGTCGGGCCTCGCGGCGCAGGCGCAACGTTTTTTTGGCGGCTGATGGCGCACCGGTCGGCGCTGGGTTGGCTGCGCAACGCCCGGCCCGGGCTTCAACGTTCCTGGTGCAATCGAACGCGTGGTAATACTCACGGTATGTTTGATTCTTGGTTGCGTTCACCTCTCGTTGCCGTGGTGCGCGATGCCTTAGGCGAGGTAGCACTGCGTGGCGAACACACCCTAGTCGTCGGTGACGCCGCGCTGGCAAAAGCGCTCATCGGTGCAGGGCACGCCAGCCGGGCCGCCGCGGTTTCGGCGCGCGCGGCAAAATACTTACCCGCGTTGGTTGCAGGCTCGGCGCAGGCGTTGGTGTTGGCTGATCACAGTTTGGCCGCGCTGGTCGGGTTCGGGGCTGGTGGCAGCGACGGTGCGGCTCGCTTAGCCGAGTGGGTTCGCGTGGTGCAGCCGGGTGGTCGCATCGTGCTGATCGATCGCTGCGACCTTGGCAAAGCTAGTGGCCGCGCGCTGTGTGCTGGCCTCGGCGAGATCGAACAACGCAGTAGTGGCCGCACCGTAATCACCAGCGGTGTTGTACCCGCGCGGTAAATGGAGCGGCAATAGATGTTGCACGCCCTGCCATCCAATCTGCGCCATCTTTTGCAGTGCATGCGCGAACTGCTGGCAGCCGGGGGCAGCACGCGCTTTTTGAATGCGCGCTTGATTCGAGCCAACAGCGTTGATTTTCCTGATCCATGGCAACCCACGTTGGCCGGCGCATACAATTTAATTTATCGCCTGCTGTGGCACAGTTTCATCGATGTCGCCGTGGTTATCACCGACGAGCGTACGGCCACCGCGTATGGCACCCAGGTTTTGTCCGATTCCATCCTCCAGTTTACCCGTATGCGCCCTCACGACGGTGCCCTCGAATTCTCGGTGACGGCGCTGGGCAACGATGACGTGGCGGGGCTGGTCAGTCATCAAATCGGTGCGGCGTATCTTGCGATGCGCAACGTTGGTAGTGCGTATCGTGCCGAAGCCCGGGAACCCAATGAGCTTGAAAGTACGTTGGCTGCGTACCTGTTAGGGCTGGGAATTGTCGCCGCGAACAGCGCATCGTACGTCCGCAAGCATGCGGAGTTAGTTGGCAACTCAGAATATTCTGAACACAAGATTGCTGCGCATGGTGCGTTGACCGTCGACGAAGCCGGGTTTTTGTTGGTGGTGCAGGATGTGGTACGTGATGAATCGCAATCTGCGGCGTTTGCGACCTTGCGCGGGCCCCAACATGCCGCCGTAGATTTTTGGCGCGCTGAGTTGCTGCCGTACCGACGAGAATTGCGCGATGCGCTAGGCCTCCCGGCAAC
>JAGPDK010000614.1 GCA_018057605.1 Kofleriaceae bacterium
AGATTCTCGAATAAAACAGCGATGTTATTGAGCGCCGAGATTTCCCATTTCGGCAGGCCATGTCGTCGCAGATATGTAACGTCCTACGTGGCTCATCCGCTTGTTCCGCCCATGGCTAAACCTTTGGCCGCAGCCGGCATGGGCACATTTTCTGGATCTGCGATTTGGAGCTCACGTTCCATTTCCGCGATCTCGTCATCTCAATTCGCGCGACGCGACGCGCGGTGGGGTGAAGGTCGCAGCTGTGCTGCGGCCGAGGGGCCGGGAAGGGCCCCTTTGAATGCGCGGTGACGATCGCATCGAGATTGGCGGTATCGCGCGTGCGCATGGCATTCGCGGTGAGGTCGTGGTGATCACCCACGATCCCGATTCGACAATTCTTAACGACGTCGATGCGATTTTCGTGCGCGATCGTCGCTATGTGATCAAAGCCGCGCGCGGCACCCATCGCGGCTGGTTGGTTGCGCTTGAAGGGCTCGCGACCCGCAACGATGCCGAGTTGCTCAAAGGCGCGGCCATTTCGGTGCATCGCGATGAAATCCCGCTCGATGAAGGCCAAGTCATTTTAGATGACTTGGTGGGCTGTACGGTGGTGTTGCAGGATGGCACCTCGTGGGGCCAAATTACGGAGATCGATGTTGGTTTTCAAGATCGCCTCATCATCGTCCAGACCACGCCGGGCTCGGATATGGCGATTGAGCGCATGTTGCCGCTAGTCGATCAATTTATCGTCAACGTCGATTTGGTTGCTGGCGTCGTGACCATCGACCCGCCCGATGGGATTCCGCAAAACCCAGTGCCAGCGTCGGCTACGGTGGTGCGAAGGTCGCGACCAGGCACGCCCGATGCGTCATGAATTTTACGGTTGTCACGCTACTGCCTGAGCTCATTGAAGGCGCTTTTGCCGCTGGCGTTGTCGGCCGCGGTCGTGATGCCGGGCTCATCGTAGTTACCACCGTGAATCCCCGTGACTTCACAACCGACAAACACCGCACCGTCGATGACACGCCGTACGGCGGTGGCCCTGGCATGGTCATGAAAGCTGAGCCTTTGCTCGCTGCGATCGACCATGCCGGTCGCCAGCTCGCACCACCCGCTCATCGAATTGCGCTGACGCCAAGTGGCAGGCCGTTGACCCAGCAGCGTGTGCGTGAACTCGCCACGTTGCCGCATCTAGTGTTGGTGTGCGGGCGCTACGAAGGCATGGATCAACGTGTGCTCGACACCGCCATCGACGAAGAACTGTCGATTGGGGACTACGTGCTCTCGGGTGGCGAACTTGGCGCGTTGGTAATTATTGATGCCGTCGCGCGTTTGGTGCCCGGGGTGTTAGGCGAACCCGAGTCGGCGACCGATGAGTCTTTCGCAGGGGCATTGCTTGAGTATCCCCAGTACACTCGACCCGCGCTGGTGGCCACCAGTGTAGGAGAGCTCGGTGTTCCCGGCATTTTGTCGTCGGGCAACCATGCGGCGATAGCCGATTGGCGGCGCCAGCAAGCGATGCAGCGCACGGCGCAGCGTCGCCCCGAGTTGTGGGCGCAGCATCGCGTCGATAAACATGACCGCAAATTATTGAAGGGCTTGCCGGCGCTTGATATCGCGGCCCGGTGTTACGTCGCACTCGTGCATCATCCCGTCAGAGATCGCACCGGTCTGGTGGTGACCACAGCATTGACGAATCTCGATCTGCACGACATTGCGCGATCCACCACTACCTATGGCTTAGCTGGGTTTTATGTGGTGACGCCAATCGATTCTCAACGCGACAAAGCCGAGCAGATCGGCACGATGTGGCGCGAAACCATGGCAGGTGAGCATCGGACCCAAGCGTTGGCTTCGGTTCGAGTCGCAGCCGACGTCGCTGCTGCGGTGGCCGCCATCACCGCAGAGGTTGGCGTAGCGCCCTTGGTGGTGGCCACAGCCGCAAACCTGGCTCAGTTTGCCGAGGTCGAAACCTTGGCCAGCACCGACTTGCTGCAGCGATCGGTACAGGTGGCTAGCGCTGACACGCCTATGAAGCCGATTCTATTGATGTTTGGTACTGGTTGGGGCCTGGTCGCGGAGCAACTGCCAATGGTTGACCTGGTACTACGACCGATTACCGGGGCGCCAGACTGGAATCACCTTTCGGTCCGAAGTGCAGTCGCGATCACCCTCGATCGGTTGTTTGGCAAATCCGAGCGACGGCCCGGGCCTCCATAACGCGATCTGCAACTCACAAGCTGGGACGGCGTCAGGGCCGAGTCCGTGGGATTTGAAATGCGTTGCAATGGCAAGAAGACTTGACGCCGGGGCCTGATCTCTGGCAAAAACGCCATCCCGACGTCGCCGCCTTTGCGGTGGCGCTCCATGTTCACCTCAGGTATTTATGAGCGCGCACCAAATTCTCGCATCCCTTAACAAAGCAAATCTTCGCTCGGCAGACCTGCCGGTGTTTCGCCCAGGCGATTCCATCAAGGTGTGGGCAAAGATTCGTGAAGGTGAAAAAACCCGTTTGCAAGCCTTTGAAGGCGTTTGCATTCGTCGGGTTTCCAACGGAGCTCGTTCGACCTTTACGGTTCGCAAGATCTCGTACGGCGTCGGCGTTGAGCGTATTTTCCCTGACCACTCACCAAACATCGAAAAAGTTGATGTCGTGTCGCGTGGCCAAGTAAATCAAGCTCGCTTGTATTACTTGCGCGATTTGTCGGGCAAAGCCGCTCGCATCAAAGAACGTGAATATCAAGCTGATTCGTCTGGTGCGCCAAATGTGGTGCTCAGCGATGAAGTTAAAGACGCGATTAAAGGTCGCGGCAAGCGCAAGAAACTCAAAGAAGCCGCAGCGGGCTGAGTTGGGATGGATACCGTTGTTGGTATTCACACCATCCTTGCAGTTACGAGTAGCGTGGGTTGGTAGCCGAAGCAAGGCTTCGGGAGGGGAAGGGCGTACGTGGCATATGAAATGGAAGACCCGCGTCGTGAACGTGGGGCAGCCGCTGAGTCGCTTGCTTGCAAGCTGCTCGGCCACCATGGCTACCGCATTCTTGAGCGAAACTTTCGCTGCAAGCTTGGCGAGTTAGACATTGTCGCCGACGACCGCGGCACCTTGGTGTTCGTCGAGGTTCGTAGCCGTAGCGACGGCCGTTTTGGCCGGGCCACCGTCGGACACACCAAACAACAACAAGTTAGCCGAGTGGCGAGCTGGTATCTGGTGCAGCATAGGCC
>JAGPDK010000615.1 GCA_018057605.1 Kofleriaceae bacterium
GAGTAAGGATACGCAGGGTCAGTGAACCGCCGGGTGAACGGCCGGGTGAACGGCCGCCTCACACAGGCTCCGGAGGGAGCGAGGTGGAGCTTGAACGGTTGCCCTGCGGCTGGCCGCGCGGCCGCGGAGGTTGGTGCTCGCGCGTTGCCTGATGCGCCGCCGTCGCGGCGCGGGTGGATGCGGGACTTGATAGCGGTGATGGGTTTTGCACGCGGGCTGCGACCTGCGGGTGGGCGGGACTTGAATTGGCGATAGTTATTGAGGGGCATGCGGCGGTTGGCATTAAGGGTGCGCACAGCATTGCGTCCGGTTTTCGGACTCAACTTTCTTAGAAAACAGAAATATTTGTCGATGTATATTGACGTGTTGCTTGAACTCAGAGTCATCGTGCTTGCAGCTCGCTTACGCATCGCTCGTGCAATGCCGCCATGTTCGCGGCATGAGCCGATCGGCGGCGCTGATGAATTTCTTTCATCACCCCGAGACTTCGCAGCACAGCGAGCCATTCACAGCGTCGAAAAAGCAGCTGGTAGCGTTGCTTTGTGATGCAAGGTGCAAAGGCGAAGGTGGCCATCGACGTCGATGCGCTGAGTAATCTAATCGCCGAAATGTCAGCGCATATCGACGCTGCGATGCATCGGTTATTAACCGCGATTCGCGAATTCGATGGGGCTGCAGGCTGGCACGTGCAAGGCGCGCTGTCGTGCGCACATTGGTTGGCGTGGCCGGTTGGGTGGGATTTGCGCACAGCACGTGAGCGGGTGCGAGTAGCGCGCAAGTTGGCTGGATTGCCATTGGTCGACGAGCAATTGCGACGTGGTGCGATGTCTTATTCGCAAGCCCGGGCAACTACACGGGTGGCGACGGCTGACTACGAAGCTGGCTGGGTCGAGTACGCTAAACGCATGCCAGCGTCGCAGCTGGATAATTTGTGTCGGTCGTATCAGAACGTGCAGGCGTATGATCAAGCGCATGGAGCAGAGGCCGGAGCGATGGCGGCGGCACAAGTTGCAGCGCAGCACACGGTCACTCGGCGAACCCTCGATAACGGCATGGTGAAGTTTGAAGTTGTACTGCCGAGCGATGAAGCGGCGATGGGTTGGGCGGCACTGAATGCTGCGTCCGCTCAAGCTGGTGCGAAACCGTCGCCAGCAAAACCGATTCCCGAGGAACAGACTCCCGAGGAACCGTCGCCAACAGAACCGTCGCCTGTCCCTAACCCGCCAACCGCAAAAGCACCAACGTCGGCCGACCGTGGTTGGCAACGTGCCGATGCGTTCATGCACATTATCCAGGATCGCTTGCGCGAAAATCGACCTCAGCGCACGCCGATCGAAATCATCATCACCGTGCTGCGACGCTGGCGTGGTTGTTGCCCACGTTGACGCGCAAGGCATGCCGCTCTCGGTCGGTCGCAAAACCCGCACGATTCTAGCCGCAATCAAGCGGGCATTATTGCTGCGCGACCGCGCCTGCCGTTTGCCAGGTTGCACGCATCGCCGCTATGTCAACGGCCATCACATCAAGCACTGGGCCAACGGCGGCAAAACGGCGTTGGCGAATCTCATGTTGTTATGTAGTGCTCACCATACAATGCTGCACGAAGGTGGCTGCCGGGTCGAAGCAAACGGTGCCCATGGCTGGAGTTTTTTCGACCACCGCAACCGGATCATCGACGCGCAACTACCCGCCCGCCCAACGTTGGCCAGCGGCGTGGCCGTGTGGCGCTACACGATGCCGCGCTCGCCATTACGGCCAACAGCAACGCCTCGAAGAGGTGCATCGACTATTTGGTGTGATGCGCGGCGGTCGAGCAAGCGGTCGACCCCAAGAATTCAGGCGTTGGTAAACCTGCGGAACGATCATCGAAAATGTGACGCATGATCAGCTTGCCCGTCCCTTCTGCCGCCGACGAGTCGCCGGCATTCAACCCACCACGCGTTACTCGCGCGCGTTTGTTGGGATCATGCTTTGCTCGTTACTGGTTAAAACACCGCTTAGGCTGAATGCTACGTTGCAGCGGGTATTTCACGGGTGAGTTTGCTACACCACGGGCGTGGACGCACACACGGTCATTACGAACTACTACGCGGCTTTTAACGCAGGAGATTTCGCTGGCATGCTCGACATGGTCACCGACGATTTCACCCACGATCCCAACCAAGGGCCCCGCCGGGTTGGCAAAATCTTGTTCAGTGAATTTCTGGCCAAAATGGATCGTTGTTATCGGGAACAAGTGGTGGACTTGGTGGTGATGGTGCACGGCAATCGAGCCGCGGCTGAGTTCATGATTAACGGCAACTATCTGGTCGCAGAAGATGCCTTACCACCGGCCCGCGGCCAAGCCTATCGTTTGCCGGTTGGTGCTTTTTTTGACCTGCACGACGGCAAGATCGCGCGCGTAACCAACTACTACAACCTGGAAGACTGGTTAGCGCAGGTTGCCAAGTGAGCATCGTAGTGCAGTCGGTCTTTGGCCGTGACATCATGCGCTACATCGACGACGTCGCAGCGTTGCGGATCGAAGTATTTCGCGCGTATCCATATTTGTACGACGGCGATATTAGCTACGAACGCAACTACTTGGCGACGTATGCAGCAAATTCCCAAAGTGTAGTAGTGGTGGCCATGGCTGCCGAATCTGTCGTCGGCGCAGCCACCGCGATGCCATTGTTAGCCCACGGTGAAGCGGTGAGTCGGCCGGTCGCAGCGGCCGGTTTGAATCCGGCGCAAGTCTATTATTTTGGCGAATCCGTGCTGCGCATCGCGTATCGCGGCCAAGGCATCGGTCACGCATTTTTCGATCATCGCGAAGCTGCCGCGCGGCAGTTTGGGTTTGCCGGTGCCGCGTTTTGCGCCGTCGACCGAGGCGTTCGCCATCCGGCGCGCCCAACCAACTATGTGCCGTACGACAAATTCTGGACCGGCCGTGGCTTTGTCCGGAGACCGGACATTGTGGCCCATATGAGCTGGCGCGACCTGGGCGCTAGCGATCAAACCACCAAGCCACTACCCTTTTGGTTTAAGACCTTGGGCGTCAACGTATGACCGCGCCACGCGTTGCGGCAGCACAATGGCCGATTGAACAACTTGGCAGCATGACGGCCTGGCGCGCCAAACTTAGCGATTGGCTGACCCGCGCCGCCGACGCCGGCGCGCAACTGTGCGTGATTCCTGAATATGCGGCGATGGAGTTAACGT
>JAGPDK010000616.1 GCA_018057605.1 Kofleriaceae bacterium
CTATTCAGGATCGCATGCGCGGAAATCGACCTCAGCGCACCCCGATCGAAATCATCGTTACGGTGCCGCATGCCGGGCTGCACGTTTCGTCGGAACCGTCGGATCTAGCGATGATGGCCAACGGCGAAGTCATCGCAACCTCCACTGCGCGACGCTTATGTTGTGATGCCGGTGTCGTGGTTGCCCACGTCGACGCGTTAGGCGTACCACTCTCTGTTGGTCGCAAAACTCGCACGATTCCAGCCGCAATCAAGCAGGCATTACTGCTGCGCGACCGCACCTGCCGCTTTCCGGGGTGCACTCACAGCCGCTACGTCGACGGTCATCACATCGAGCACTGGGCCAACGGTGGTGAAACTGCGCTGTCGAATCTCATGCTGTTATGCGGTGCCCACCATACGCTGCGGCACGAGGGCGGCTGCCGGGTCGAAGCCCATAGTGCCAATGGCTGGAATTTTTTCGACCACCGCAACCGAATCATCGACGCACAACCAGCCCGCCCGAACAACGTTGGCGCACGACGTGGCCTCGCGGCATTGCACGATGCTCATGCGGAACTCGCCATTACCGCCAACACCAACGCATCGAAATGGACTGGCGAACTGATCGCCTACGCGAGGTGCATAGACTATTTGGTGTGATGCGCGACGGTGGAGCAAGCGGTTAACACCAGGGGCTCCAACGCCAGGGCCTCAGGCGTTGGTCAACCTGCGGAATGATCATCGAAACTGGGACGAATGATCAGCGGGCAAGTCCCTTGTTTGATCGAGGCCCACATGGAGCGCAACCGAACGCTGGAGCGCGAGGCCGCCTGCAGCTTTGACCTTTTGTCAGAGCGATGCTGGCTAGTGAGTGATGCGCGGAGAGACGACCCCCGGCAAACCGCCTTTGGGGCGCAGCGTTACCAAGGCTTCGGGTTCACGATGTTTCGCTAGTGTTTGGATGGTGCCGCGCTGCAAGAGTGTGATTAAGCACAGTTGTGCTTCAAGCAAGGCAAAGTGCGAGCCGATACAAACGCGCGGGCCGCCGCCGAAGGGTAGGTACACATGGCGTGAGCGAGCCTTTTTGGCTTCAGTGGACATGCGCTCTGGGGAAAATTGCAGCGGACTTTCCCAATACGCTGGGTGGCGATGGATGCCGCGCACATTGATGAGAATCGTCGCGCCCTTTGGCATCACATGGCCACCGATGGTGACGTCGCGGGTGGCTTCACGGCTCACCACATAGGCTGGTGGATGCAGCCGCATCGACTCTTCGACTACGGCCAAGGCCAACGGAATCTTGTCGCAGTCGGCTGGCGTGGCATCGCGCTGGTCCAACGCTGCGTCGATTTGGGTGACGAGCTCGTTGGCAATGGCTGGATGCCGACCAAGTTCGTACAAGGTCCAGGTCAATGCATTGGCGGTGGTTTCGTGACCTGCCAACAGTAGCGTCATTACTTCATCGCGAATTTGTTGGTCGGTAAATCCAGCACCATCGCCGTCTTCGTCGCGGGCCAGCAACAGCATCGACAACACGTCGCGTCGTTCGGCGAGTTGCGCCGGGGATTCGTGGCGCCGTTGCGCGATCACGTTGTAGACAACTTCATTGAGCGTTGCGACTGCGCGCCGCATGCCGCGATGCCGCGGCACCGGCCATTCGTAGGGCAAGCGCACCGCCGAGGTCAGGTTGAGCATCATCGATTCCATCGCTTCGGTCAGGGCATGGCCAATCTTTTCGGCGTCGCTGCGCAGGTCTTGGCCAAACATGGTCTTGCCAGCGATCGCCAACGTCATGGCCATCATTTCTTCGGCGAGGTCAACCCGTTGACCGGGCCGCCAGGCCGCAGCAGTGGTGCGGGCTTCGGCCACCATGACTTCCGCATAACTGGCCATGCGTTTGGGCGCAAACGCTGGTGCTAGTAGTTTGCGATGGCGCTTGTGCAGCTGGCCTTCGGCCGACAATAAGCCTTCGCCCAACAAAGGTTGCAGGAACTCTGAAATCCCACGCGCTTTGATGAACGCGTCAGCCTCGGTCGTGAGCACTTGGTGGGCTAGCTCACCGTCGGTAATGACGTGTAGATTAAGCGGCCCCAAGGCGAATCTTGCGATCGGCCCAATTTCGGCAGCAAGTTGATGCAGGCCTAACCGGTCGCGCCGGAAATCCAAAAAATTACCGATGAGAGGTAACCCAGGCACGCGTGGCACGCTGGCTGCCGCAGGATGCAGGCGGTTTCGTTGCGATGGCTGGAGCTGGCGAAGCTGCATAACGCGTTGGCGCAAATTCATGATGACAAAATGCGAGTAAATGCTCATATTCGCAACTCGCGTTCCACGGCCGAGGCAAAGATGCCCAGACTTCCCGCAAAACCGCGCCAAGTGCGCATGACTGTTAGAAAACGGCCGCGGCAAGAACGTTCGCGGGCCACCGTGGAAGTTATTTTGGACGCGACTGCTCAGGTTTTGATCCGCGCCGGGTTCGAAGGGTTGACTACCAACACGGTCGCCGAGGTGGCCGGCGTCTCGATTGGTTCGGTGTATCAATACTTCCCGAATAAGATGGCGTTGATTTCGGCGTTAATCGAGCGCCACCTGGATTCCGTTCACGCGTCGGTGTTTTCCGAGCTGGCTCGGGTCCGCGATCTACCGCTGGCGGCGGCGGTCCGCGCCATGATTGAGCTGATGTTGCGTGCGCGCGCCGTGAATCCCGAAATTCATCGTGTCCTCATCGAACAAGTGCCGCGCACCGGGCGCATGGCGCGAGTCCGTGATCTCGATAAGGTGCTGCATAGTGCCGTGACCCAATTCCTAGCGACCCGGCGCAGCGAGGTAGTCGTCGAAGATCTCGACATGGCCACGTTTCTTACGGTTGCCACTATCGAAGCCGTGGCCACGCGCGCGGTGTTTTTTGCGCCGTCGCGGTTGGCCGATCCAAATCTGATAGATCAAACCGCGGTGTTGGTGGTGGGCTATCTAACGGGGTGTCGCCCCGGGCCTTAGGTCGCGTGGTCGTGCCGCTGCAACCCGCGCGGCTATAGAATGGTGGTGCCAGCAGCCGCCGGTGCGGTTGCTTTGAGCACTGACGTACTACCGGCCGACGCGCTACCGGCGCGGGACACCGCCGCTAAAACGCTTTCGATCGGTGCCAGCATCGCTTGAGCATCGGTGGGGCGGTTGCGCACGTCGTTGTCGATGGCCGCCATGATC
>JAGPDK010000141.1 GCA_018057605.1 Kofleriaceae bacterium
GATCGCGGTTCGGCCACGCAACGTGAAGCGTGACGCCAACAACTCGGTACCCGCGGTGCGTTGGGCAAATTCCGCAGCTGCACTGGCAATGACATCAGCGTGCGTACCGGGGTTCAGCCCGCCCACTAAATACCAAACCACTGACCGGCGTAACTGATCATCACGGAAGCGCGCGCGAATCGCTTGATCGATACGGGTTGCGACCGTGCCGGGTTCGCCAGTACGCGTATCGACCGCACGCGCATCGGCATCGGCGCCACGGTAGGGTTCGCGACCGCCAAGTATCCACTTCGCTGCAGAATACAAGCCATCGAGATCAACGTGGACACACACCGTGTCGACGGGCCCGACCCGCCGAACCAGGTCCGGGGTAACCATCTCCGGGCACGCCCCGTGCTGGGCTTTAGTCGCCAAGACAAATCGTTCATCGTTGCGCCAATCACGATGGCGCTCGTGATCATGGTGATCAATCCACGCGGCCAGCCGATCGCCTAAGTCAGTAATAAACGGCAGCGTTGTTTGCTCGTACGAAACCGATGTACCGACGGTGGCTGCAAACGCAACATCAATTACCACTACCCGCCCAACCAGCTTGTCCACTTTTGGCAATAATCGCGGCGACGCAAACGCTAAGGCCGCATGGTTGGTCATGGTGTGAGTCTACACGGGGCAGCGCATCGAAACCGCCGAACCCTCATGTAAATACAACTGCCGAACCGTGCCACGATCGCCGCACGGCGGCGACGACGGCGACAACAGACACAGGGTGTGCTGCCCGGTTGGAGCGTTAAACGTTGCGATCGACTTACGTTCGACAGTGCCAAGCGGGCGACCATCCAGCCACACCGCGACGGCAACCCGACAATTGGTATTGTCGATTTTGAATTTGACCGTTGGCGGCGGGCGCGCGTCGATCACGGCCGGTGGCGGCGATGCCGGTTTAACATCGCCACGTGGATAGCTCGACGGGTCGCGTGCCGCTACATCTAAAAGGGCCTCGCTGCAATTTACGTTTCGTAGTTCGGGCAACACGCCACGTTCCCACTGCGCACGCAATTCGGCAATCTCGCGCATGACCAGGGCAAATTCACGCGGAATCAATGCAAGCCGTTGTTGCTGGTCCAAGGGCAACGCCGCCCCCAGCCCGATGATGCGATGGCGCTCTAGGAAACCAAATTGCGCTTCCAGCGCAAGCCCGATCGCAGCATAGTGCGTCAATGAGTCTTTGCTTATTTGCCACAGCGGCGCCACCCTGCCAATGGGGCAGGAACGGCCAGTGCTTGGTTTGGCACGTTCAACCGCAAGCGGGCCCCGCCCCAGCTCCGCTAACAAAATCAAGACACTATTTTGGTGGTTGGCGCGCGTGGCCGCGAGCTGCGCCATGTGTTCGGCGTAAGCTATCAAGGCATCACCAAGTTCACGCCCGCCGCCCCAAATTTGCAGTGGCGTCGGACGATAATCTACGGTGAGCGACGCCACCGCGCCCGCGTTAATGGCAGCCACGGCACGTTGGGCCGGCGCAAAATCCCGACGCAGGCCAAGGGTTGCGGCAAACTCCGCCCGCGCCCGATCGAAGTCCCCGGCATATGCAGCAATGAGCCCGGCAAAATAGTGCAACGTGACATCGGCTGGCCACCCCGTTAGCGCCAGCCGCAACGCGATCGCCGCCTCGTCAACTTGCCGACGCTGTAGCAACGCGGCAATCAATGTAAGACGTATCGGCAGGTGTCGCGGGGCTAGCGTTATCCCAGCCTTGGCCAACTTGGTCGTCACTTCGAATTTTCCCGCAGCATAGGCAATGGCGGCCCGCGCTTGTTCAACTGCGCCAGGCAACAACGTGATACCCATAAAACTTCGTTCACGGGCCAGGGCCAAATATAGCGCATCGGCTTCAGCTAGCTTCCCGATGGTGAACAGCAGCTGCGCTTGATACTGCGCCACAATTTGCCGCGCCGCCGGATTCGCAGCGTTGGCCCGCACGAGTGCGCCCAATTGATCGTCGCGTTGGTTGGTTTGGCCAAAGTTGTCAGCCAAACGCAGCCACACCACCAAATCGGTGGGGCGCTTGGCGATAATCTGCTGTAACTGCCCGCGCGCGTCTAGCCACCGCCCACTCGCGGTATACGCACCCGCTAGATCGCTTTTCACGTCGAGATCTTCCGGTACTTGCGCCGCGACTAGCTGCAAGCCCGCAATGTAGGCGGCCGCGTCACCGCGGGTTGCCGCCATTAAGGCCAGCACACGCAGCGCCGGTACATGGGTCGGCGTTTGACCGATGACGATATCGAGCTGCTGTTGGGCGAGTGCGACATCACCAGCGCGCCAGGCTGAGTCGCCGAGAGCAAAACGCACCTCAATATCCCAAGGTTGCGCAATGGCCAGGGCACGGAGTAAATCGACGGCATCACGATAGTTGCCAGTGCGCTGCGCGAACAACCCCGCACTTCGCAGGGCAGCGGGATAGTCAGCGCGCAAATCCGTCGCATACGAAAATTTGCCACCGGCCTTCGCCACTAAGCCAGGCTCAGCTTTGGGCAGCAACGCCATGCGCGTCCACAGCTCGCCGAGCATGCGTTGACCTTCGACCAGCGTCGGCGCCACAAATACCGCCTTTTTCAAGTCGCGTTCTGCTGCAACGAGATCAACGGGCCCCAACGCACCAGTGAGATAGCCAAGGCCACGGCCCAGCAGCGTGACAGCGTAGATGTCCAACGCCAATGCGCGTTCAAACCGCAACGCCATGGCCGGCGTAATCGACCCAACCAACGTCCACGGCGGTGCCGCAGCAGTCGACCATAGTTCGGTGGCAATTTCGCCAAGCATCCGGTGGTACGCTGGCATCGGACCTTGCCGCGAAGTTTCCGCAATGACCTTGGGTCCGGTGCGGCCAATGTGCCAAAGGGTCGCGCCGACGCGCAGTTCCCAATTGGGTCGCTCTGCATAACCGGTTAGTACCAAGTCAGCCCGATGCGCAGCAGCGAATGCAGCCACACTGGCGGCGGTTTCATCGACGCGGGTGGCTGGCACGACCAACGCATCGTAAGCCGGCATCAAGTGCAGCAAAGTCTCAGATTTTTCAGCAAATTCAAACGGCGCGCCGGCCACCAGCCAGTCGAGTGCTTTGGCATCCGAATGGTTGGCAAACGGTGCCACCGCCAAGCGCAAGGGGGCCTTGGCCAGCGGTGGCACTACCGCCGTATCTTCGGCGATCGCGCTGCGAGCACAAAGCAATAGCCCCAACGCAACCACCACCGCCCAACTCCGCGCTACATAGAATCGCGATTCCCAGGTGTGTTGCGGCGAACCAGAGCCCATGCTTCCATTGTACACTAGACTCAGTGACATCCGTGGCCCGGTCCCCAAAGCGTCGGCGCTCGCTGCGCAGGTTTTCAGTCCTGCGCTTGTTACTATTATTAGCGGTCTATGGTCTGTCGTTGGCGGCGGCCGGCGCTTATTTCGCAGTGGTTACCGTCAACCGCGACCTGCCCGCTGACCTTTCCGCCCTGCTCGAATACCAGCCCAGCCGGAAGAGCTTGGTGTTTTCTGCCGATGGCGAAAAAGTTGGCCAGTTTGCATTGGAAAATCGCAAAATTGTCGCGCTCGAACGCATGCCGCCGCATTTGCCTGCGGCATTTCTGTCCGCCGAAGATCGGCGGTTTTACCAGCACGGCGGTTTTGATGTAATCGGGATTGCCCGCGCTGCGATTAAGAATTTCCGTGCCGATGGGGTAAAACAAGGCGGTTCAACGCTCACCCAGCAGATCATTAAACAAACCCTGCTAGCCAACGAAGAGGCGATCAACACCGACGGTCTAACCGCGTCCGAGATCGCCCAAGCCAAAAAACGCGCCAAGTACCAACGCAAAATAAAAGAGCTAATTCTGGCAGTGCGGGTTGAGCGCGAACTATCGAAGGCAGAGATTCTCTCGATCTATTTGAATCACGTTTTTCTTGGCCGTGCCTATGGCGTCGCGGCTGCGGCCGAAGTGTTTTTTGGTAAAGACGTCGAGAATCTAACCATCGCCGAATCGGCACTGCTGGCGGGCTTGGTCGCGTCACCGAGCACCTATGCGCCCACCGCCAATATGGCGTTGGCACGCGAACGTCAACTTTATGTTCTAGGGCACATGGTCGAAGATGGCTACATCAGCCTAACCCAATATCTCGAAGCCAAGGCCGAACCGCTCGCGCTCATCGGTGAATCCGACATCAATAAAATCGCATCGCCAAGTTTTGTGGAACACCTGCGGCGCACCGCGCAAGACCGCTACAGCGCCGAGCGGGTCTTTCATGGTGGCCTGCGCTTTTACACTACCGTCGATACCCGCCTGCAAGCTATCGCGGAGTCGGCCGTCCACAATGGGCTGCAGAATCTCGATCATCGCCTGGGCTTTCGCGGCCCCATTGGCCACCTTGATGAAAAGACCCGCGCCGAGTGGACCAAGCCGCGCGCGCTCGGTTCGGCCGAGGGACTTAGCGAATCGGTGCCGGCCGAAAGTCTGCAACCAGCGACGCGTTATGCCGCCGTCGTTAAAGAACTCACACGTGGTGGCGGACTCCTGATCGAACTCGGCGCCAGCACGTTGCCGGTAGTTGATGTCGACGCTAAAGCGATTCGCGCATGGCGCAGCCCCACGGATAAAAAAACGGCCGTCGCCGTCGGCGATATCTTGCCCGTCACGCTCAATAGCGAAGCCACTGCTGTAGTGTTGACGCAACGGCCTAATGTGCAAGCCGCGATGGTGGTGCTCGACCAACACACGGGCCGCGTCGTTGCGATGGTCGGCGGCTTTGATTGGGCATCGAGTCAATTCAATCGTGCAACCCAAGCCCGCCGGCAAGTCGGCTCCTCGATCAAACCTTTCATTTATGGTGCCGCTATCGCCGCCGGGCGAACGGTCGTCGATGTCATGGTCGACGGTCCACAAGCGGTACCTACGGCCACGGGGATCTGGTCACCGTCGAATTACGACAATAAATTCGTTGGTGCGGTGACCATTCAAAATGCCCTCGCCCAAAGTCTCAACACCATTTCGGTCCAGTTCGTCGTGGCGGTTGGCGTCGATCGCATAATTGAAATCATGCGCGGCTTCGGCATCACGTCGGCGATTCCGCGGCATGTGTCCCTGGCCTTGGGCACGCCAGACATCACGTTGCTCGAAATGGCCGCGGGCTATGCCGGCATTGCCGTCGGTGGCCGCCGAGTAACACCCCGTTTTTTCGACCTCGTGACCGATAGCGATGGCAATATCGTCGACGATTTTCGCACAGCGAAGCCCGGCCAACAGGTGTTTTCGCCGGAGGCTGCATATGTGCTTACATATCTCATGAAAGGCGTGGTTTCACGCGGCACTGCAAAAGGCGCGCTGGTGCTTGGCCGGCCAGCGGCCGGTAAAACTGGCACCTCAGCCAATTTTCGCGATGTCTGGTTCATCGGGTTTACCAATGACTTGCTCGCTGCGGTTTGGATCGGTCGCGATGATTCGACCCCGATCGGCGACAAAATTACCGGGGGTGGCGCGGCCGTGCCGATCTGGGTCGACTTTATGACCAAGGGCCATCCAGCAACGCCCGTCAAGGATTTTCCGGTGCCGCCCGGCATCACCTTTGAACGAGGCGACCCGTGGAGTGGCAACCCTACCGGACCAAGCCCAAACGCTCAATGGTTGCCTTTTGTTCGAGGCACCGTGCCCAAGCGATTCCTCACCAATCGAACGATTCGCAGTTTTGATGATGTGACACCGGCGCCGCCGGTTCGTTAGCCATGGCTCGTAATATATGTTAGGTACAGAGTGCATGCGCCGACTACTGTTGCCTCTGAGTGCTGTGTTTGTCATTCATTGCAGTGACCCTGCGCAACCCACCGATGCGCCGCCGGGAGATGATGCACCACCGTCGGCCATTTGCTTAGAAGCCAACGACCACTCAGATCTGGCGTGGATTCAGGACAAAATCTTCACGCCCAGCTGCTCGGGCTTTTCCGCGTGCCACAAAGGCGCGGCGCGCCAAGCCGGTAACCTCAATTTGGAAGCAGGCAACAGCCACAGCAACTTGGTGAATAAACCGTCGGGTTTGTTTCCCCAATTCCAATTGGTAAAACCAACCGATGCAGCCAACAGTTACCTGATGATTGTCATGGGCCACTTCGCTGGGCCACTCGACAACAAAAGCGGCACGATGCCCTACAACAGTGCCGTACTGTGCATTGAAAAGCGTCGAGCGGTGGAACGTTGGGTCACAGCAGGCGCACCAGCCAACTAGAACTAGATCAGCCGCAGCCGATAAACTTGCGTACATGTAAGCCTCTATTGGGATTTGACCGTCCCCTGCGCAGGTACATGCGTGCGCATCGGCACCACCATAAGTTGCGGCCCATCTCACATGATCTCGGGATCTTGCGGCAGGTTGGCAAACCAAATCCCGCTAAATTGTTGGGATCTGAACCGGCCGTTCGCTTGACCCAGCTAGCTAAACGTCGGTACAACTCTCCAACCCTTCGCTAGTTTTGCGTAGGTTGAGTCGGGCACTGAGATCTTAGAGTACACGAGGCATCCATGAGCTGGCTAAGTCACGTATTCCACAAGGGCGGACCTTTTTTCATTATCAACACGTTCTTGCTGGCGATCGTACTCGCCATCATCGTCGAGCGTGCGATTTATTTCTTGGGCCGTGGCCATTTGAACGCCAAAGCGTTTCTTGAGAACCTGCGCAAGTTATTATCGGCAAACAACGTCGATCGCGCCAAGAAGTTGTGCGACGCCACCCAGGCACCCGTTGCACGCGTCGCGAAAGCGGCGTTGAACCGCGTGCATCGCGGTGAAGCAGCAGTTGCCCAGGCCATGGAAGAAACCATGACCGACACCCTGCCGGAAGTGAAGACCCGCATCGGTGCGTTATGGTCGATGGCCAACATCTGCACCCTGGTCGGGTTGCTCGGTACTATCACCGGTCTGATCGCAACGTTTTCTGCCATTGCCAACGTAGACCCGTCGCAAAAGCAAGCCCGCCTGTCGGACGGTATTGCTGAAGCTATGTACAATACGGCCTACGGCCTTGGGATTGCGCTCATTTGTATGATCGCCCACTTGTTGCTATCTGGAGCAATGAAGAAGGTTGTCTCGGATCTCGAAGCATTCACCCTGCGGTTTGAGAACTTGCTGGCTGAAGGTGGCGCGGCGGCTGGGGCACAACGCGCTCCTGCAGCAGCGACCGACGACGAATCGATTGTAGCGTAATTTAGTAACGTTTTGCGTCGAGGCCAGCCTTGGATCTATCATCCCACAAAGTTCACTCCAAGATGCGTACGGCAGTACGCCGGCGTGAAGATCAGATCGAATCCGATGAGATGGAGAGTGGTGAGCTCAACCTCGTCCCCTACCTCGACATCGTGACCAATCTGATGTTGGTGTTTTTGTCAGCCGTCAGCTCGGGCATTATTTTTTCGCAGATCAATACCACGTTGCCCGATTCCGCTGCAGCATCGACTGCCAGCACCCAGAAACCCGAAGAAAAACCTGAAGATCAGCCGCTCAAGTTGGTGGTTTCGATTACCCGCGAACAAGTGCTGTTGTGGTCGATTACCGGGCTCGAAGGCACGCTGCTACAACCTAAGGCAACGTTTAAGCGTTCCGGTCGCGTTGGGGATCCGTGCGACGGCGGGTACATGTGTGAAACCGGGAGTTGCGATATCGCATCGAGCAAATGCATCACTTCCAAAGAAGTAGATGTCCCAGTGTTTGAATATGAGAAAATTAGCGAGGCGCTTTTTGAGATCGCCAATCGGCGCTACCTTGGCCGCAACCGTGGTCCTAAAACTTATCAAATTACCCTGATGGCCGATGGCGGCACGCCGTACTCGACCATCGTTTCCATGATGGGCGCGATGCGCTGCAAAATGCCTAAAGTAGGCAAGAATTCGGACGGTTGTTTGTTGCCTACCGACGACGCCGAACTAAAAAAAGCCCCAGATCCAATCGCGCTCAAGGCCAAGCTATTTGACACCACCCGTGCCAAGTACGACCCAAACACGATGGCGCTATTTCCTGAAATTCTATTTTCGACAGGATTTGAGTGATGGGGTTCTCGCAGCGCGAAGCGCGCGCCGTCATTCGTAAAGCTGTCAACCGGGTACCCGAAGGCGAAGAAATTCGTCACCTCAACATCATGCCGATGATGGACATGATGACAATTTTGCTCATTGTTGCGATCTTTCAATCGGCGTCGAGTGCGACCGAGCTGCAGACCAGCGATTTGACGTTGCCCGAATCCAAATCGGACGAGCCGTTGCCGGCTGATGCATCCACGTTGATCATCACGAAGCGCAGCATTGTGATTTCGGTGAACGGCAAGGCTAAATCGATCGTCTCGGTGTCCAATGGCGACGTTAGTGCCTCAGACAAAGAAGGCGGCGCGCAAGGTATCAAAATTCCCAAGCTAACCAGCTTTTTGGCCAACCTCCGCAGCCAAGAAGAGGCGCTTCGCAAAGCTGCCGGGCGCCCGGAATCGGTGCCTGAGTTGTTAGTCCTCGCCGACCGCACGACACCATATAAGCTGCTGGTTGAAGTAATGTTCTCGGCTAAGCAAAAAGAAGCCGGCTACAAGCGTTTCCGACTGATCGTGCAAAAGCAATTCGCGGCCGAAAAGACCCCGTAGTTTTTTACGCACAGGGTGCGCCCGGCATGATCTCGCGGCGCGCCTCGAGCAAGGTGTTTTGTGTCGTCGCTGGGCGGCATAGGCAGCCGCTTTGTCGGCACGGAGCTGAGCTGGCGCGCGATCACGAAGTCAGCACTCCTCTCTTACAATTTGTGCGCTATACTTGGTGCATGAAGCTCATTGGCGAACGTCGTGCGATTGCGGCAGCAGTGTTTGCGCTTTACGCGTTTTTCTATCTAGTGTTGGGGCTTGCTGACTTGCAACCCGGCTTTGCCAAAGCGTACTACGCCATGGGCGGCGTGTATGGTGCGGCGTTTTTTGCGCTCGTCGCTGGGTACTTCTGGGCACGGTGGTTTGCCATGGGCGTTGCGCTGTCAGGCGTGATTTCTGGCGGCGTAGCGTTGTGGCAGCTGGGCGCCGAGCCCATTGTTGTCTTCATCGCGGGCACCCATCTTGCTGCAACCTTAATGCTGTCGGGCTCGTCGATGCGCACGCCATTCGAAGGCCAAGAGTCCTGGCGCAAACGCCTGCATATGGATGACAACGCAGTGATACGGCTTGGGCGATCGGTTACCCGCGCTTCTATCAGTCTGCCGTTTATATTGCTCTACGCATTGGCACCAAAGCCCGACAACAGCGCGGTGACTGTTTGGCTGGCCGTCGCGGCTGGTGCGCTGGGCCTGTTTGGGCTGGTGCGGATGCGGAGCTGGGGCTTGCTAGCATTGCTGGGTGCCACCGGTGCAATGGCGGTGTCCACGTTGTTTGCAGCTTCCTATAGCGCGATGGGAATGTCCTTAGTGGGCACTGGCTTGCTGGCATCATCCTTGGTGCCGATGGCTGCACCGATCGCGGCCGCATTGCTTGGCCGTCGACACGTCGGCCCAAAGGTTTGACGGACGTTCCCCGGTAAGGCTACCCTTGGCCCATGCGTATTCTGCTTCGGTCACCGGTTTGTAAAGCGCTTCTGGCCGCAACGTTAGGCGCAGCACTCCTGTTGCCCGTAGCGGGTTGCGCTCCGCTGTATGGCGGCAAGCCCGAGAAACTCAAATCGCTGGAAAAAAAGAAGCGACCGGTTGAAGCTGCGTCCGCAGGTCCGACCATCGTTTATGACGATGAATGCAAAGCCGACTTCTTCAGCACGATCAAAGTGCCATCACCCATGCCAGTGCAAGCCGAATCCTTGGTTGCAGCCGGCAACGGCGCGATGGATGCTTCGCGCCGCGCCGCCGATCCACAAACCAAAGTCTTTGCAATTCTTGAAGCCATCAATAAATACAAGATGGCGCTGTCCAAAGATCAGTTCAATGCAGAAGCCACGATGCGCCTCGCCCTCGCCTACGATTCGGTGCAAAAAAAGGGCTGTGCCTTAGCATTGCTCAAACGCTTATCTGCTCTGCAGGGATATCAACCACCCAACTCGGATATTGCACGCACCAAGCTCGATGAAATCTCCAGCAGTGAATCCATGTTCAAAGGCTATCGCAAGGACGCCATGTCGGCGATTGGTCGTTAACGTGCGCAGCTGTTTGCTGTCCTTGGCTGCGGCTGCCGTCTTATGTGGCAACGCGACCCTGACTCCCGGTTGTCACTCCAAAGATAATATTCCGGTGGCACCGGCACCGTTGCGGCCAGAGCCGGAATCGGATCGGGACACCGGCACTCGCAATACCCGAGTCGATTGTGACCCAGCCGACCCGGAACGTGAGCCGCAGGCCCTGCCGTTTGATGAGCGGTCCATTGATGAAGCACAGGACCGTGCTGAAGAAGGTGTCTCCAAGCTGCGCGAGGCCGAGACCGGCGAAATGCTGCAGAGCCGACGCGAAGGGTTGATCACCGACGCGGTGTTCAAATTCATTAGCGCATTACAGGCCGATCCGTACAACGTGCGCGCCAGCTACAATTTGGCTGCGGCCTACGCCCGCATTGGCCGCCGGCAATGTTCGATCAACCTACTTACTCGCATCATCCAAATGCGCAAACACAGCTCCCGCAAATCCGAAGTTGAGCGGAGCTTGGATCGCTTGCTCGGACGCGGCAACGCTACGCTCGATCCGGATTTTAACGACATGCGCAGCGACGACCGTTTCCGCACGATGATTCGCAATATGTGTGCGGGCACCAACGACCCAATTTGCGTGCACGGGCGCTAACCGGCCAAACACCGTACCTTGCTGGGTAGCAGCTGTGTCGCAGGTGATGCGATGAAGTGATTTGAGACCGGGTTTGCCACTTTACCAACGGGCCGTTTCACCGTATGAACGGGCATGCGAAAATCCGGCGCTTTGTGCGCGCTTGCGGCATCGGCTCTTGTCGGCGCCTTAGTGGTCCCTGCGGTTGCTAAATCCAAAGGCAAGGGCAAAGACAAGCCCGCCGTCGGCGCTAACGCGGTTAGCGCCGACGGCGGGCTTGTCTTTGCCCTTGCC
>JAGPDK010000617.1 GCA_018057605.1 Kofleriaceae bacterium
GGCTTTGGTGCGCGGTCGGTAGTTCCGGTGTCCGTCGTCGGAGGTCCGTCGTCCGTGGTCCGAGTAAGTAACCAAAATTACTGATGGTTTCGTGCGATTGGGCTTAAGTGACCAGCATTGGGCACGTGCCCGTCCCTTCTGCCGCCGACAAGTCGCCGGCATTCAACCCACCGCGCGTGGTCTCGCGCGTTTCTTATGAATCATTCATTGGCCGTTCCTGGTCAATATGGAATAATCCAGGTCGTCGCGGTTTTTTTTGCGTTGCGTGGTACCGAAGGGCTAGGATGCCGCCGGTGGGCCGTTGAGATTGCGTAGCGCCGTGCTGCCCAACGGTACCCACTGTAGTTCGGGTTTGGCACCAACCGAGCAAACCAAGAAACACCACCATGAACAATCGCTACCTCGCGTTTCAGTTTTTCGTATTTTGCACCACGGCGGGCATGCTCGCTTGCGGCAACGGCCCGGGCGGTAACGCTACGCTTTGCAATTCGCCAGCCGATTGCACCGACCCGGCGCAGGCGTATTGCGTCGCCGGTGTGTGCCATGCATGTGAAAGCCCCACCAACTGCAGCGCGGCAACCCCGGTGTGCCAAGCCGAGGTATTTGAATGTGGCGCATGTATCAACGACAGCAGCTGCGGCGCATATCCTGCGACGTCGCATTGTGCGCCTACGGGGGCCTGTGTTGGCTGCCTACGCAGTGATCAATGCACCGGCAACACGCCAGTATGCGATGTCGGACCTGGTGTCTGTCAAGCGTGCGTGCGCGACAGCGAATGTGCCTCTGGCGCGTGCAATCTTGAATCAGGCGCATGTATTGCGACAGCGGAGATTCTGTACGCTGCGCCAGATGGAACAGCCAATGCAATGTGTACCAGCGCGATGCCATGCACGCTTAAGCAGGCACTGGCTAAGGTCGATAGCGGCAAGAGCACGGTGGTGCTGGCAGACGGGACTTATCCTTCGACAGCAAGCTCAACCGCGCTACTTGCCGGCGCCAAATCAGCGCTGATTGTTGGAAGTCGACGCGCAATTCTGAATAGTTCCGTTTCAACCTTCGGCCCTGCGTTGCAAGTCAGCACCGGTGCGGCGCTTTCGCTCCGGGGTTTTACGTTGGCTACCACGAACGAAGCCAACGGGGTGACATGCAATACAGCGTCGTTAACAGTGCGGAATGTCGACGTGAAAGGCGGCAATAATATTCCTTCGCTCGAACTGCTTGACTGCAAATCCAAGATTCTACATTCGACGTTTGAAGGCTACGCTATAGAGGACAGATACGCCAACCTACCGTCGGGGCTCAGCACACTGGAGATCGACCATTGTAAATTTGAGATCGCGGGAACTCAGTCAAGACATCTACTCGTTGTGGTTGTCGACGGTTCAGCAAAATTTTCAAATAGTCTATTCATCAATAGAACCCCCGCGACATGCCAAAATGATTGTTCATTGCTGCAACTTCGGTCTCGAAGCGAAGGAGCGGTTGTCCTCACTTTTAACACCGTAGCCGGTGGCCTATTGGAAGCCGTAGCGAACCAAGGAGTGCTGGTACGCAGCAATGTAGTATTTGCGCCAAATCAAACGGGGGCCATCGGGTTAGGCACATTTGAAAATAATTTGATGGTCCCGCTGCCCGCCAATTTGGCCACCGGCAACATCACCGGCGATCCACTTTTCGTCGACGCCGCAGCCGGCGACTTCCACCTCAAGGCCGGCTCGCCAGCGATCGATGGGGGACCTGTCGCAGTGCCGACGGGCGTGCCTGCGCTGGATTTTGACGGTCGGCCAAGGCCGGTTGGCGCAGCGACCGATATCGGGGCGTTTGAATACACGCCGTAACAACCTCGTAAACCGGCCAACTTCCGATTTATAATGTTGCCGTTGTCGAACTTCCATAACAAATACCGGCTCGATGCGCGCTTGGGCGGTGGCGGTATGGCGGAAGTATTTGCCGGCAGCACCGTTGGTGCCGAAGGTTTTTCGCGGCCGGTAGCGATTAAGCGAGTGTTGCCTGGCTACTCGGACAATCCGCAGTTCGCCAAGATGTTTGTTGCCGAAGCGCGGATTTCGTCACGCTTGGTGCATCCCAACATTGTGTCGGTACTGGACTTTGACCGCGACCATGAAAACCGCCTGTTCCTCGTGATGGAACTGGTGGAAGGCAAAGACCTCGACGCGCTGCTGCACACCGGACCGCTGCCAGCGTCGGTAGTCATTCACATCATCGGTGAAATGTTGCGTGGCTTGGGCTACGCGCATGATCTACCCGGTGCCAGCGATGCCATGCGCGGCGTGGTGCATCGCGATGTGTCGCCACACAATGTGTTGTTGTCGTGGGAAGGCGCAGCCAAAGTTTCGGATTTTGGTATCGCCAAAGCGCGCGAAGCCAGTTCGGCGACCGCGTCGGTGTTTATCAAAGGTAAACCCGCGTACATGAGTCCCGAGCAAGCCAACGGCGAAGCGCTCGACGGGCGATCGGATTTGTTTGCCGTTGGCATCATGCTTTGGGAGATGTTGGTAGGCCGACGGTTGTTTATTGGCGGCGACACGCGGGCCACGCTGGCGCAAGTGTTGTTCGCGCAAATCCCCAAACCGCGCGGCCAGCGACCGGATGTGCCCAAAGACCTTGAACGCGTGTGCATGAAATTGCTGGAGCGCGTCGCCAACGACCGGTATCGCAATGCCGAAGACGCGATTGCCGAGTTAATGAAATGCAGTAGCGCCCCCAAGGCCGGCCGCGATGAACTGGTAGCCTTGTTAGCGCAGCGGTTTCCCACCGATGCGCCCGTACGCTTCAGCCAACGCAATCGAGCCCGCAAAGATTCGCGGTCCAATGGCGACAGCAGTTCGCCAGTCGCGGTGCTTGCCGAGGTAGCCAATGCCGCCCCAGCCGCTGCGCCGCCCCGCGCCAATGCCCAGGCCCCCATGATCGCGCCGGGGGCACCGACGATTCGTGGCCGTGCCGTTCATAATGCGGCGCACGTCGCGCTGCCCCCGGCGCACCATGATTCGTTGGCGCACGCGGTGACGCACACGGCGGGTGTCGCAGCGCCGCCCGCAAGTGCGCCGAGCGCCGTCGAAGCGAAGCCGCGGCGTTGGCTGTTGCCATTGGTTGCCGTCGCTGCGGTGAGTATCGGCGTTGCGATTTTCGCAGCGACCCGCAGCACGCCCCAAGGGCAAGCG
>JAGPDK010000142.1 GCA_018057605.1 Kofleriaceae bacterium
CCCTGAGTCCCTGGCGTTGACCGCTTGCTCGACCGCCGCGCATCACACCAAATAGCCGATGCACCTCGCATAGTCGATTGGGTCGCCGGTCCATGTAGATGCATTGGTGTTGGCCGTAATGGCGAGCGCGGCATGGGCATCGCGTAGCGCCGCAAGGCCACGGCGCGCGTAAACATTGTGCGGCATTGTGCGAGCCGGTTGCGCGTCGATGACGCGGTTGCGGTGGTCGAAAAAATCCCAGCCATTGGCACTATTGGCTTCGACCCGACAGCCGCCTTCGTGCAGCAGCGTATGATGGGCACTACACAACAACATGAGGTTCGACAGCGCAGTTTTACCGCCGTTGGCCCAGTGCTCGATATGATGACCGTCGACGTAGCGGCTGTGCGTGCAACCCGGAAAGCGGCAGGTGCGGTCGCGTAGCAGCAATGCCCGCTTGATTGCGGCTGGAATCGTGCGAGTTTTACGACCGACAGACAGCGGCACGCCTTGCGCGTCGACGTGGGCGACCACTACGCCAGCATCGCAGCACAAGCGTCGCGCGGTGGACGCGGCAATGATTTCACCGTCAGACATCATGGCAAGATCCGACGGTTCTGCAGAACCGTGCAGGCCGGCGTGCGGCACGGTGATGATGATTTCGATCGGGGTGCGCTGAGTTCGGGCACCACGCACGCGGTCCTGGATAATGTCCATGAACGCATCGGCACGCTGCCGGCCACGGTCGGCAGACGTTGGTGCTTTTGCGGTTGGCCGTTTATCGGGCGAATGTTCGGCGGGAGTCAGTTCTGCTGGCGACGGTTCTGCTGGCGACGGTTCTGCTGGCGACGGTTCAACGGGAGTCGGTCCCGCGGGAGTCGGTTCCGCACCAGTCGGTTTCGCGCTCGATGTGTCCATTGCAGCATTGAGCGCTGCCCAAACGATCGCTGCTTCATCGCTCGATAATACAACTTCAAACTTCACCATGCCGTTATCGAGGCATCGCCGCGTCACCGTGCGCTGCGCCGCGACTTGCGCCGCCGCTATCGCTCCAGCCGCCACCCCGTGCGCTTGATCATACGCCTTCACATTCTCATAGGCGCGACACAACTTGTCGAGCTGCGACGCCGGCATGCGTTTAGCGTATGCGACCCAGAGATCCTCCTTTTCGGCTGTAGCCACTCGCGTAATCGCTCGCGCTTGCGAATACGACATCGCGCCGAGGCGCAATTGCTCGTCGATCCGCGGCAGTTCAGCCAACTTGCGTGCAACCCGTACCCGCTCGCGTGCAGTGCGTAAATCCCAGCCCACCCGCCAAGCTAACCAATGTGCACACGACAACGCGCCGTGCACATGCCAGCCCGAGGCAATATCGAATTCACGAATCGCCGTTAACAGCCGATGCATCGCAGCGTCGATATGCGCCGACATTTCAGCGATTTGATCACCCAGCGCATCGACGTCGATGGCCACCTTCACCTCTGCACCATTTTCCATATGAACATACTACCATCTACTTTTTCGACGCTGTGATTGGCTCACTGTGCTGCGAAGTGTCGGTGCGATAGAAGAAACTCACCAGCATCGACGATCGGTGCATGCCGCGAACATGACGGCGCCGCACCAGCCATTTGCACGCCGGTAGTTGGCATGACGATTCTCGGCTGAAAAATTACGTCAACATAAATCGAAAAAATATCGCTCTGATTTCAACAAAAAACTGTAGTCCGAAAACCGGACGTGCATCCATGCTCATCCCGCGCCAATGCCAATCAGCGCATTCAGCTCGACAACTATCGCCAATTCAAGCTCCAGATTCACCCGCCGATCCTGTAACCGATCGTGAACTTCGGGAAATGCCAAGCTTCGCTATCAAGTCCAGCAACCCACCCGCGACGCGACGGCGGCGCATCAGGCAACGCGCGAGCACCAACCTCCGCGGCCGCGCGGCCAGCCGCAGTGCACTCGTTCAACCTCCAAGTCGCGCCCTCCGGAGCTTCTGTGAGCCGACCGTTCACCCGATCGTTCGTTCACCCGTCTGTTCACAGGACCCTACTTATCCCTGCTCCGCCGAGCACGCAGCGATCGTAGCAAGCGCGCACTGTCAGCGACGCCTGCAGCTGCACTACCCAATCGACGATCAGTAAGGTGCCGGCTCGTTGCGTTGAAAGCGAAACGTCATGACGTGCAACGCTTTATGATGAACGGAATCAACCGTTAACCGCGGTTGCGTCTCCAAGCCACCAAGGGCTTGCACGACGTAGATAACTCCCGATTTTTCAAGTGCGTGCATAAAATCGTAGCTGCCCGGACGATAAATTCGGTGAGTATCCCACAGCGGTGCAAGTACTTGTGGTCCCCACCAAAAGTTGGTGACGACGTCTTTAGCTTGGCTCTTTGCAACGGCCGAGGTCAACGTTTCGCTGTCACGGGCAACAGCGCGAAAGGCGACAATATTCAATTTTGCAGCCCACAATGAAATTGCCAAGGCTGCGATCGCCGCGAAGGTTAACGCATTGGTGCGCGACAGCGACGCGCACACCGCTGCGGTTGGGACTAACAACAATGGCACCACCACTAACAAATGCCGCGCGCCTAGTTGTAAACCGCCAGCATCGCGCGCCGCGTTGGTAAAAAAGATAGCCGAACCCAGCGCCACCGCGCACAACGCACAGGCGCGTGCCAAACGCAGCGCGTGTAGTTCTTCCGGCTGCGCCGCACGATCCGCTTGTTGAATGCCAACCAACAGGCCGATGACCAGCAACGGGCATGTAGTAAATAATCCAATGGCAGTGCGGAATTGGCCAACGCCAGGCGTCACTCGATCCAACGCAAGCGCTGCATAATACGTCCAGAGGCCCACTACAATTGCCGCGGCAAACAACACCGGTCGTCGAGGGAGCACGCGAGTCCAGGCCAGCCCGACGAGTGCGAAAAACAGCACCAATACTCTGCGGGTCGCAACCGTAGGCGCCCGATCGTCATATAGCAGCCGCACCATGGCCCACCGATCCGTTGGTGGACTGGCGGTCAAATTGGCCACCAAGCTAGGTAGTACATAGCCGGTCGTATAAAAATTGTACGCAGCAAACAATGCGAGAATTGGCACAGCGCCGAGGCCAGCCCAAAGTAGTTGTGCTGCCGCATGCTTGTTGATGCCGCGCAGCGCGACGACAAACATAACGATAGCTGGCACGCCGGCCAATAGTTCCGGTCGTAGCGTTGCTGAAAACCCGAGGGCGGCACCGCTCACTAGTAGTTGCCATCGCGATGGTGATTGCCGCGCCAACAAGCAAATGCCAGCGAGAAAAAACGCCAGCCCAGGCGCGTGTTCATTAAACAACGCAGCGTTGGCTCCAACCGGTGTGGCCACTAACAACGTTAGCGCCGCGGCGCTACCCCAGTGCTTGCTGCGTGTTACCTGCGTTGCCAGCAGCGCAACCAAGTGGCACGCCCAAAGTCCGCAAAGCAACGGGAAGATATGCAGGCCCCAAAAGCCAAATACCGCTCGGCCGGCAGCGCTCGGTGCAATGAACGTGATTGGGTAAATGCCGTAGCGCTTGTGGTTGTGCTCAACGTAGAAAAGTTTGGTGAATGGGTACGCAGAACCTGCAGGGTCGTATTTTTCGCCCGGGTAGCTCAACGCTGGTTTGAATATCCCCCCCCCCCCGAAAGTGACATGACCTGTACTAATTTCATGCCTTCATCGCCGCTAAAAAGGCCGCGTGGCGACGTAAACGTAAGTGCGCTCAACATCACAGCCGCGACGCATAGCTGTAGCCAATATGTCGACCGGTGCGGCTGCGCTGTCATGTCGGCACCGTAGCGTAAAATTCATAACGAATTGAAAGGTTTCAGGCCATTCCTGGGCGCAGTGCGCGGAAGTTTGGTTGGGCAGCATAGCGGTACAAAAAGTTGTGCCTAGGGGACCGGCTAGGCCATCCTGTTTTGATGCGTTGGCCTGGCCCAGAATTGACTGCTCATCGCGCGCCGGCGCGGGCGGGGCGCATGGGCTCGTTTGCCATCATTCTCGGCGCGGTAATCGGCATAGGTATCGGTGCTGCACCGGTGCTCAGTCGCGCGGAAACCGGCGATAGCAACGGCATCACCACGTCGGCCGACGTCGCGCTAGGTGCTGGTGCGTTGGCTGGGCAATGGTACGCCGGCTCCGATATTCGGTTGGACACGCAGTGGCGTTCGTTGCAGCTTGGCATTGGCGCACGCTTTGACGCGGTTGACGGCCGCTGGCGTTCGGCCGATTTTTCGCAACGGCGTGATGCGGTAAAACTGTTGCGCTACGCGCGTTGGACGCAGCGCTGGGATGACGGTTCGTTAGCCATGGCGGCCGGGAATCTGGCTCCGCTAACGTTGGGCATGGTGGCGCTGGGCTACCGGCCGAGCCTGGATCTGCGACGACGGGTGGGCGCAGCGGTGCGCGTGGTCAATGGCAGCACGCAGGTTGAATCGTGGATCGACGACGTGTTGGCACCGAGCGTGGTTGCCGGTTCGCTCAGCATGGCGGTGCGCGCTAGCTGGCACGCTCGATTGGCGATTGCTGCCGACCTGAATGTTGATGATGGCGTCGCGAACTCGAATCAAGAATCCAGCCAAGGCACCGTTGAGTTGTCGCTGCGGCGGCTCGGCACCGTTGAAAAATTGCAACTACAAGGTGGCGCCGGCGCTGTGGTCGAGCCAGGGGTAGGCGTGAGCGCTGTGGTGTTTGGCCAAGCCGAACTGCGCGTCGGCAAGCTGCGGCTGAGCGGCAACGCTGATGTGCGCGCTGGCACCGGCACCGTCGGTGCAGCGTTTGGTCCGTTGTATCGACTGGAGCGCGTCGCTGCGGTGGCGGGGCAAAGCTTGTGGACCGTCGCCGATCGTGGCGGCCTCAACGGTGTAGCGGCGGGCGCATCATTGACGTTGGCTCGGCCAGATCTTGGTTGGGTTGCCGCGTCGCTACGGCATCGGCCAGGGCTAGGTTCGTTAGCGACGGCAACGTTTGGGTTGCCGATGGGGCCACGCTGGCAAGCTGGTGCTTGGCTGGCTGCAAGTGAAGCTGCGTTGGCCGGCGCCGCCGAGTTGCGTTGGCAGTGGTCATCGCGATGGTGGACGGCGGCCGAAGTCGCGCGTGGCTATGGTCTTGCCAGTGACATGATGGCGACGGACCCGATGCTGCCGACCCGGGCCGGCAGCTACGCCGCGTTATGGGCTGGCGCGCGGATCGATTAACCGCTTCAGAACCCCAACCGCGCTAACAGGCCGCGCAGCACTTCGCTGGCGCGTACTTGATCGAGAATATCGTCGAGGGCTTCGATGCCGGTGACGGCACGAAACCGCCGCAGTAGATCCATGGCGTTGTTGGCACGGCGGATGCCTAACAATTCGAACAGATGCGGTTTGCCGTTGCGGTACAAAACTTCGTCCAATTTTTTCCACGAGTCGAAAAACGTAGGTTCCTGCATCGGCCAAACGCTGGCACGGGTAGCACTACTACCCGCGCGATCGAGAATGACATTGCAGGCTCGTCGAGCGGCTTCACATGCACCTTCCATGGTCGCCAAGTTGGTAAACGTGCGCACATAGTCCGCCGCGAGCACCAGATTGGGGACGGTGGTGCCGGCTTCCGGACGCACATCCCAATGACCCGGCGGGTGCACCAACAACGGCGTGCGATTGCGCGGCGGCAGACCCGCTGAATAATCCATTTCGCTGTCCAAGTGCCACGAATGCAGCAGCTCGTCGCGCAGGATTTGTTCATTTGCCGCGCGGCCATTGAGGCTGACTTTTAATTGCAGCCAAACCTCGTCGGCAAATTCTTGCGGCGTACATTGTTTGGCGGTTTTGCTGGTGCCCAGCCCGGGCACATCCCACTGACAAACATCAATGGACAGAATGCCGCCGACGCTACCGTCGCCATAGCGCCGCCGCATCAAGCCGCCACTATCCCAGAACTGCGCCTGCGAAATCGCAGTGAGGCCCCACGGCGCATCGGGAAAAAAGATATGGCCGCGCACAATCGGCACATCTTCGAGTAGGAAATACTGGATGCCATTCATCCAAGACACCAAGCTGTTGGGGTCGGTGATGCGTAGTTTTTCGAGGCTGGCATCGAGCGCGCCGAGGGCTGGCGAAATTAACTGTGACGCGATTTCGATGGGCACTGCCAGCACATAATAATCGGCGGTACGCACGGTACCGTCGGTGAATCGCACGCCGCTGATCTGGCCCGCTGCGACGTCAAGCCCCGCGCATGGGGTATTGGGCACCAGGGTAACACCAAGGTTTTGCAAATGCGTGACCCATGGGTCGAGCCACATTTCGCTGGTTGGCCCACCCATGGTGCGATCATTGGCGACGCCGGTGGTGGCGTAGTCCAGAATTAATTGCATGGATGCGACACCGATCGTGTTAGCTGAACCGACGATCGGATCCATCGCGACCATGGTGCGCGGAATCGCGCGCAACTGACGCTTAAACTTTTCCGAGTAAGCGTCGCCTTGGGCGAACGTATACCACGAGGTATATTCGTATTCGCCGAGGCGGCGGGCATCGCTGGATGCAAAAAATTGCAAAAATTTGGCGATGAACAAAGCAACATCGGCGGGGTCAAAATCTAAGTCTTGGAAAAAAAGTTCCAACGACTCAACAACTTCCATCGGCGACGACAGTTGCTTGCGCGAGAACCGGCTCCAGGTATCTTGATCGATACTGGCAATGGCACTCTCGGTGGTCGGGCGCAGATAGTCGGCCACCGATTTGCCAGGGCTAGTTGGGATCCGCGCCATGGTATCGATGATGTGGGTGTAAAACCTCGGATAGAAACGGAAGCCGTGTTCACCCGGTAAGTCTTTACGCCCGGCGGTGCCCGAGCCCGGCACCGGTTGGGATTTTGCTTTGCCGCCAAAACTCGCGGAAGCTTCACACACGGTTACGGTAAAGCCACGCTCTACCAATTCTTGCGCTGCGGTCATGCCGCCGATACCGCCGCCGATCACTAACACTGTCGCCATTGTTATTGTTCTCCACGCTGGTTCACCCGCCCCACTTGTGCGCACGTCTCAAACGCCGTGCGTTGCTGCCAGATACTACTCGCGAAGTAGCGCTTGATGCATCTGTTCGATGCGTTGTTGTTCCAAATGGCTGCCGCGTTTGGCGGCGGCACGGCGGGCCAGGCCAAGCGTAAGTTCACCCCGACGGTTATGCCCACTGGTCAGCTCCGCCGCGGCCATGATGCGCAGCGCGATGGGGGCGTAGCAAGACCGTGGCCCCAACGCGTACAGCACGACAGCGTGCGAGTGGGCACGGCTGGCCAACCAAAACCGCTGTAAGCCGGTGGCTTGTTGCGCTTTGCCCAAAAACGCTTCGGCTTGGGCTTGTTTGCATAACGCGCGCAACGCTGGTAGCAACCACACGCCAAGCTTTTTGGCGGTTGCAGTGAACACGTCGAGTCGTGCCAGCGCATCGTCCCACGCAGCGTTGGCAACTGCTAGTTCAGCATAAAAAGCTTCTTGATACAGCGCTGCGACCCCCAACGCGGCATTGGGTTCGTGCTGCATCGCGACGGCAATTTGCTGCGCTTGATCGAGTCGGCCAGCACACACCAGCGCCCGGCCTCGAAACGTCCGCGCCATAGTTCGGGCCACCAGATCATCGGTGCGATCTTCGAGGCCGTCGAGCAGTGCGAGTGCACGATCCGGATGGCCTGCCAGGGTTTCGCCGAGCGCCCAGTAGGTGCGGACAAACGAGGCTTCCCATGAAAAATTCAACCCAAGTTGCAAGTACACCGCTTCACCGCGGCTAAATGACGTGCGCATGTCATCCCAGCGCCCTTGCAGCACCAACAAAATACCCTCGGCGGAGGCCGCCACCATTTTGGCATACGGATCATCACACGCGTCAGCCAACTCAACGGCGTCACGGATGGCGCGGCTGCCCAGCATGCCTTGACTGCCGGCCGCGAGGTAGCCAGCCCACATCGCTTTGGCTAGACTGTGGGTGCGCGGGTCGATGCTGGCTTCGGTTGACGTCATCAGCCGTGCCAAAAATTCGAAAGCTTCGATGGGCCGTGGCGTCGATAGATAGCTAGCTACCACCCGGTAGATCCGGCTCAACAATACGTCATTGAGCGCACCGGCGCGGGCCCCGTGTGGCCGCAGCGCTTGCCGGCCAAGCAACGCGACGCCATTGCGCAACGCTTGCGATTTGTTGGTTGCGGAGGGCAGGTTGCGCGACTGCAAAAGGTCATGAATCGTCGCCATGCCAGCGTCGAGTTCTCCGCGTTTAAGATCGGCTTCGGCGGCACGCAGCAGCCACGGGTCACGTTCGCTCTTGGCGTGTTCGGCAATCTCTCGAAAAATCGTCGACGCGCCCGCTAGATCACCTGACAGTTCGGCGCTGTTGGCTTGGCCAATTCGAATTTGCTGCGCCAGTTGTGGCGTTGGACCAAGCGTGGCGGCGCGGGCAAACCACGAACGCGCGTGGGCGAAGCTCAACTGCGTCATTGCGCGTTCGGCGGCTTGCAGCGCCCAGGTTAACGCACGGGTGGGCTGCGCCGCTAAGGCCCAGTGCGTCGCGCATGCTTCGGCAACGCCGTCGCCCAGCGGGGCAGCTTCAAACCATGCTGCGAAGGCCGCGTGAGCGTGCTGCAATTCGCGGGGGTCAGTCGCGCTATATGTTGCGAGGCGCAGCCGTTGATGTGCGAACATATAGCTGGTTTCGCCGTGGCTACTCGGGACTAGCCGAACCAGGCGTTCAAACTCTAAGGCGCGTAAGGCCGAATGCAATGTCGTCGGAGGCAGTAGGCTGACCGCACGCAGTTGCGCAAACGAAACTGGGGTGCCTGCAACGGCAATGTATTCTGCAACGCGGCGCTGCGCCGGGTCGAGGCGCGTGATGCGCTGCAGGGCCGGGTCAGCGTTTTGCGCGGTGCGATTAGGGCGCGCGATTTCGGCGCTGAACAATTCAGCCAACAACGGGTTGCCTGCGGCACGCTCGACGGCCGCCGCGAGGACATCGGGTGGCGCGGTCGGCGCAGCGTCGCTGCATAGTTGCAATGTGTCGGCGGTCGACAAAGGGCCGAGTGAAATTTCTTGAGCATTGCAATCAGCAAACAGCGCGGTGAGTTCGGCCGGGCGTGGGGAGTCCGCTTGCTCGGCGCAGGTTGCGACAATGGTAAGTGGACGCTCGGCGTGGCGCAGGAGAATCCGTATCAACTCAAGGCTTTCAGCATCGGCCCACTGCAAATCGTCGATGATGATGCAGCCACGGTAGTTGCGCAGTTGCGCCGCCAACAACCGGGCAAAGCTAATCAAGCCGCGTTCGCGTTCCATGCGCGGATCGGCGGCTGGCGATGCTAACGGCGTGCTGCGTTGCACCACCACGTCGGCCAATGCCGGAAATACCGTTGCTAGGGAGTATGCAAATTCGAGCGGTAGCGGTGCCTCGGTATCTGTAAGTTGCTCGGCGATATCATCGACGATTGCATCAAACGCGCGATACGGTACGCGCTCGCGTTCGTGGCAGCGGCCGCGCCAGATCAAGACCGATTGCCGTGCTTGCGCTATGACTTGTTCGACGAGCGCGGTTTTGCCTACGCCCGAAGCGCCGGTTACCACCACGAGTTGTGGTGCAACACTGCGGGTGAGCATGGCTTGGAGTTGCGTAATTTCGGTGCCACGGCCAACGAAACGGTGTCGGGCAGGTGGCGTGACCGCCGTGCCGTTGGGCTTGGTCGGGCGCATGCCACCTGACAAATATGCTGGCACATCTTCGGCGCTTGGCCGCGCGTTCGGATCGAACGACAATAATTGCGCGATTAGTTCGTCTACATCGTCGGGCACGGCGGCATTGCGGCTCGACGCTCGTGGCGCACACCCTGCAGCGCGTTGGGCCCGCGCGATTTTCGCAGCGGAGCCCCAAAACGGCAGCTCACCCGTTGCCAATTCAAACGCCAACACCCCCAACGCATAAAGGTCCACGGCAGGGCCAGTGCGTAACTCTTCAATATATTCAGGCGCCAAATACGGCGTTGTCCCTAACAAGCGGCCGCTGCTGTCGAGCCCCGAACTATCGCCAACGTGGCCATGTCCAGCATGCGAGAGATTGCCGTCGATGGCGATTCCAAAATCTAGCAGTTTGATAGTGCCGTCGGTGGTGACCATGACATTTGAAGGTTTGATGTCACGATGTACGACACCATGGCGGTGTAAAAATGCCAACGCGTTGGCAAGTTGGGTTACCGCGTGCGCAATCCGAATGAAGTTGGGTTGCCCGACATCGCCAAGCGCAACGGTAAGTGGCACGGGCACGCGTGGGTCGGCGTTGGTTCCGTCGGCCGCGACGCGTGGCATGTTGGGCATAGTGAGGCGCTGTTCGTCGAACCACGCTTGTTTCGGCAGCTCCCCAATCGCCGCGAGCGCGCCGACCGTCGGTGTATCAAACGAGACATTGGCGGGTAGATGCCGAACCCAGCGACTCACCGTCACGCCTTCGATATATTCCATCGTAAAAAAACATGCGTTGCGAGCCGATACCAGGTCATACAGTTCGACCAAGTTGGGGTGGCGCAACGCTGCGACCACGCGAAATTCGCGTTTGATCCATGGTGCGGTTTCGTGCCGACCGGTGTCGCGTACTTTAAGCGCAATCGGAATGTCCCGAGCGTTGTCGTGGCCAAGATACACCACGCCCATGCCGCCGCGGCCAAGCTCGCGTGCCACGCTGTAGCGCTCATTTGGCGGCAGCCCTAGTGCGGTCCAATCAAGCATAGTGCGATGAAAAATCCAAACGTTGCAGAGTTACACGTTCGCCCATGCCCAACGCTATTACCCTAACACACCGGTGGATCTCCCTTCGGGAATGTGGCAACCAATTGCCGTGCCCGATGACATTGATCGATTGTTAACACGTTACGGCGCAGCCAACGTTTGCCACAAGCTTGCGCCGTTTTTGACTCCGGCGCGATTAGCGCGCATTGATCAGGTGATCGCAACGCGACTGGATTCGGTCACGTTGGTTGTTGAGGACACCTATGACCCTCACAACGCTGTTGCTGCGGTGCGCACAAGTGAGGCTTTTGGTGTAAGCGCCCTACATG
>JAGPDK010000143.1 GCA_018057605.1 Kofleriaceae bacterium
GTGTAGGGATTGAACCTACGGCCCTCGCCTTGTAAGGGCGACGCTTTGCCGCTGAGCTAACCGTCCTTTGCTTGAGCCCCGAGCTTTTACCGATGTTTGACCTCCTCTGTCAAGCCACCGCCGCCAGGATTCAACAAAAACAACAATCATTGGGTGGAAGTGATCACCTGACCAACTGCCGGCCCCGAAACGCGAAACCGCCCCGCCACCTCACGGTAGCGGAGCGGCAGCGATGCGAGGAGGAACCGACGACAGCAAGCGCGCGCTGCCGGTCCAAGGCGTTGCGGCCTACAGCGTCAGGGCTGCGTCGCTCGCCAACACGTATTCCTTGCGGGTGCCGTGGTCGCGAACTTGGAAGTAGATCCAGCCGTCCGAGCGGAAGTGTGGGAACAGCGCGTACTGGCCAGGCTTCACATTGGTCACGCGGGTTTCTGCACCGGTACGCATGTCCATCACAACGATGTTCGAACCACCTTTGCTCTTGTACTCGGCAAAACCAGGGTCAGCCGCCGATGAGAAGCCCAACTTCACGGCATCAGCATCGCCGATGTAGTGATGGTAGACCATGAACCGCTCGTTGTACGAGATCGCAACTTTCGAACCCGACGTGCAGTAGCGCGCCACTTCGGTGGTGGTGATGTCGTAACCTTCGCCATTGGCGGTCGCGTTGATTTTCGACAGCGCATAACCGAGTTGCGTGCCGTTTGGTCCAGCGATCCGCGTTGCCACAAGGCCCGTCGATGGCGAGGTCACCGCATCACCCTGGAACGGCGCGGCAACCGAGGTCGGGCGCTTGGTGGCGTAGTGCGTGCCATTGTACGTCAGCGGGGTCAGCGTGATTTGCGCGTTGCCGGTGAAGCCGGTGCGCGGGTCCGAAGTTACCGTCGATGGGTTATCCGACGTGAACGAACCGTTGATGACGAAGTAGTCACCGCCGTTGAGCGCAGCACCCATGTGTTGGTACAGCGGGATGCCCGATGCAGTGCGACACTGCGCTTCATTGAACTCAATTTTCTCTGGGCCTGAGGTCAACAAGCTGGTGTTGCAAAAGCCGGTGCCGATCGGCGTGCTTTGGAACATGAAGCCAGAGTTGTCTGGGTAGAAACCTGGGTCGTAAGCAGCATGGGTCGGGATGTCTTTGCCAGTTTGCAAGTCGGTGATCATCGAGCCGAGCGACGTACCCGAAGCGCCGTTGGCAACAAAGCGGCCATCCGCCGAGCTACGCATCCAGAAGAAGGTCGAGAACGTCAACTCGCGCAACACGCGGAGCTTAGCGGTTGGCATTGCCGACCAGCTGTCACCGTAGGCTTTGGTGTTGGCTTCCGGGAACGTGGTGAGGCACTGGCGTGGATCGGTGGCGCCGTTGCAGCCGAACATGGTCAAGCCACGGTCGCGATTCACCGCTTCCCAACCCTGGGTCGCCATTTGATCAATGTGCGCAATCATGCCAGCCGATACGTTTGGCGTGCAGACCGATGGTGGAGGATCTTCCGGCATGTAGGTGGTCATCAGCGGCAAGCCACGGGCGTACCACTCAGCGATGATGTCGAACTCTTGGCGCGAGAATTGTGGGTGGGCGCCCTTTGGCATGCCAACGCGGCTCTTGAATTTGCCGTACTCGATGGCCCAGGTTTGGCTGGTGTTGCCGTTTTGGCCTTCAGGGAAAGCGGCCTTGAACAAATTCACAAAGTAACCGAGATGCGCGCCAGCCGAGTAAATCCCGACGTTTTGCGGGAAGTACGATGGGCGAACTTCGCCGGTGACTTGGTCTTTCTTGAAGCACGAGATGCGGTCAAGCGGCTTCATCGAGCTAGCACCCGGTGCGGTGTAGGTGGTGACCACGGTGACTTTTGGTGCCGAGACCTTGGTGTAGGCCGCAATATAAAAGGTGCCAGGGCCGGTGGCGGTCAAGTTGTTGGCGTCGCAGGTTTCATCGGCGCTACCGTCAACAAACGGACGGCAGTCATACAGCGTGCGAGTTGGCGGTTTGTCTTTGCGCACATACAAGTCAGCATCGGCCGTGCCAGTCATTTTGACCGTGATGGTCGAGCCAGCGGCAATCGTGTACGACGTGATTTGCTTCATGGCGTTTTTGCGTAGGCCGTAATTGGCTTTGGTGTCGGTCTTGGCCTCGCCAGCATCGTCTGGGCTGGCCAAACACGACGTGTCGGCCTTCGCGGTGAAGCCCTTCCATTCCGTGAGGGTGTGACGGGTTGCGGTGTGGCACGAGCCACAGCGGCTCTCAGAGGCCGGCACATTGCGACCGAAGCCGAGCAACGCAACCGATTTTTGGGCCAGGTCGCTGTCTGACATGGCGACTTTGTTGCGCAGCTTGGCGCCAGCTTCAACATCGCCACCCAGCGTGGTGACCACGTTCTTGGGTGCGCAATCCGCCGAGTTCGAACCGCAGTTTTTGAGCACGGTGAGTGCTTGGCCGTACGCCGACGCGGTGAAGTCGGCATCGGTGGCAAACGTGGCATCCGTTGGCATCCAGAATTTGTGCGACGCTTTGAGGTATTCGTCGGTGGTGACGCTGGCCCATGCGGTGTCGGTGCCAAGCATGCGGTTGTAGTAGTCGCTGACCCAGGTGCCTTCGGCCGCAACATTGTGGCAGCGGGTGCAAGCCTCAACTTTTGGTCCGGTTGCGCGTTGTGGGATCTTCCAGCCTTGGCCTTTGAAGTTCACCAGTGCATATGGCGTGTCATTGGCACCCGTCGGGTAATCTGGGTCTTCGCCGATTTTCGGAACAATAGAACGGCCTTGCGGGTCTTTGGCGCCGTCGATCCAAGGCGAGTGAATGAACGCTTTGCCGGTGTGGCAGCGTTGGCATTCAATGTTGGAGGTGCCGCCCATGCCGCCCTGCACGCCTTGCCACAAGGTGGCCGATTTCGTCAGGTCGCCTGGGTGAGGAATCTTGCTGCCGTCGGTTTTGCTGTACAGCGCGTTTTGGAAAAAGCAGGTTTTGCCAGTGAACGGGTTATTCCCGATCATCGCGATATCATTGTATTTGTTCGACGTGTAACCACCGATACTCTTGCGGCACAACAACACCCAACGGGTGCCTTCGTCGTTGATGCGGCTTGCGATCCGTGGGCCGGCCTCACATAACGAGTAGATGTACTGCGGCTGGTCGCACTTATCGACGTTGGTTTGCGGATTGGCAACCGTGCCGTTGGCGGTCACCGTCATTGGAATTGGCGTCGAGTTAAGGCAGTCGTAGGTTTCGTAGTTGCCGTCTTCGAGCTTCTTGAAGAACGGGATTTCGCCAATCTCGGCCACACAACGCTCGGCGTATTTGGTCACGCTGTTGATGGCAGTTTCGCCAGATGGGTCGTCGGCTTTGCCGCCAACGCCTTCTTGCCGCGCGTTATCCCACGCTGCGAACAGGTCCATTTCCTTTTGAAACGTAACCTTGGTGCCATCCATAATACAGACGTCGATAATCGAGTCGGTACCCAGCGGGATTTGCGCCAGCATTTCAGGGGTTGGCGCGGTGGCCCACAATGGATCTGCGTAGAACTGGTCGGTTAAATTGCTGTCAACCACCGGGCCGTACAGCACGTTGTCGACCACGTCGGCCGAGGCCGGAACTTCAGTTGCCAACTTCGAACAATCGAGTTGGTCATATTTGCCGCGCCGAGTGCGGACATAGACTTGCTCGGAATCCGAAATCGACTGGTTTTCGAACTGTAACAACACCCGAGCCGTGCTCTGGTCGTACATGATGATGACTTCGCGTGGATCGTCGCCACAGGCACTCCCGGCCAGGACGGCGATCAGGGATAGCCCCAAAAGCTTGTTGCATGAATGAATGGCTCGCATAAACCGTCCTGCTGCACGAGATAGGCCAAGGCCGGACAGGTGATCATCTAGCTGATCTTCCATAGTTGCATGCGAGAGTGCGGGGCAACATCAGCCGATGCGGCCGCCGGCTAACCCAGTAGCCAGGCCAGCAGGCTGATCCATGAACATTCGTATGCAAACGTAGCTGCGCCGACTTGGCACACCAGCTTTTGTTCAGGTAACAGTTGACCCCGGGATCACCGTCGCGGGTTGGGGGCCAGCAGCGACAATTTCCGGTACAGATCGCAGCCGAAAAAGCAAAACACCGAAGCTGGCGACTTCGGCGTGGGTACAAAACTAACAAATCGCCAACCGGGCAACAGAAGCGTCGGCGGGTGTGGCCCTCCGGCGTTCGGCTAAAAAACCTGACGCCAGTTGCGCCGTTTAAGCGCGACCGCGAAAGCCCCCGGCGGGCCGCTGCCAGTGCCCGGTGTTGGAGCGGACGGGGCCCCAACTCGAATGACCTGCCCTGCAACGTTGGTCGAGAAAATCGCACCTTGCACACCGAACAACGATGATTGAATCGACGCGCTGCTTTGCACCACAAACTGTTGCGCCAAGTTAGCGACGTTAAAGGCAACAATCTGAGCGGACCCTTGATCGCATGTTGTCGACGCAATCGCAGCATCCTTAGCGCGGGTGGCGATCACTTGGTCTGCGGTCACTACGATACCTCCATAAAATTTGTCACATCGCCCATCTGTGCCGCAGGTGCCAGCGACGGTGTCACGCACGGTGCCGTTATCGGCATAGATCGCGAAGAATGCATTGATTTTGGTAGGCGTGAAACTCTCAACACCACCTGTGCCAAAGAACACGGTGACGCGGCCGGCAGAGTCTTCACGCACGCCCAACGTGCCGAAGATTGGCCGTTCTTCGCCGGCTGGAATTGGGCTTTTGCCCGCAACCGAGAACAGCGCGCGCGTGATTTGGTTGGCAGGGTCGGTTACCCCGGTATTCACTGGCCCAATGCCCTGCACCCAATCAGCATTTTCTTGCCCTGGATCAACTTTGTAAACGTTGCCGCAAGTATCGCCAAAGACCACCCGATCAATGAAGCCATCAAGCGCTGGAGCGTTGGGTTCAAGCGCATCATCGGTTTCAAAGGCGGCGATGTCGGTCGTCACTGGGCACTTCGCTTGAAATCGCCACAACCGTTGGCCGGTGGCGAGATCAACACCGTGGACTTCACGGCCCCGACTCCATGGCCCAGTCGGGTTACTTGGGTCGACGCCACTGGCCAGCACTGCAACAAAGCGCTCCGAGCCGTTGATCTTGGTGCGCACCATCACCGGTTTGGACCGCGTCAGCCCTGAGTTGTCGATCGCGTAATCCCACAGCGGCGTTGGGCCGAGCACCGATTGCCCGGTGACACAACCGCCCGAACTGGTGTTGGCAACCGTATTGGTCACATCAAGCGCCGTGTAGCTGCGGCCACCGTTGCCTAGCCCGAATAAGGCAACGGTGCGCACCTGACCACCGAGCACCACCAGCGAGAGACTCACCGGTCCGTCGACATAACTATCGGTAGTTCCGTTGTTCTTGTCCGACAAAAATCCGTTGGCAACACGGCGAGGCACGAACGCCCAGGCCTCCGTGCCGCTGAAAGTTGAAACAATGCAGGTTGCCGTTGGCTCGGTGTTCATGGCGTGCAGAGCGCCATCTTTAGTCCCGGCGATCACCAAGCGCGGCCGCGTGGTGTTGGCGGCAATAAAATTATCCAACAATGTCCGCTCGGCCAACGGCGCAAAATTGTAATAGTACGGCCGTTGCGGTGGCGTCACGATGGCTGGCGTGCTTTCGACCAAGCCACCCAGGCGTTTGTCTTTGAACTGACCAAATCGACCGGAATTCCACCAATTCACAATGCTGGTTGCATCGGTGTCGTTCGCGACACCAAGCGCAGCTTGAAAATTCGGATCGGTAGCAAGGGCTGTCGAAAACGGCAACCGGGTGACGCCGTCGGTCTCGGTGGTAAACACGTCGCGCGTGGTGGCCGCATCTAAACGTTGACCAAAATCCCAATAACTGGTCGTGCTCAGTTGTGCTGGCAGCGCAAACACATGCCCGCGATCACCAGGTTGCCGGAAGCCGCCAACGTAAGCAACGCCCGATTCGGCAACCACACCAGCGCGATAATGCACAGCGGCTTCTTGGTAGGCGAAGGTAATGTTCATGCCTGCGATCGTCGGGGTTTGGGTCCGGCTGGCGTTTGAACACATTTCAACTTTCCATCGTACTGTGCGGCCCGAGGGTTTCGGAAATGCAGCGCAGTAGTCGGTGGTGCTGCCGGAGCACAACGAGGCAAGTTGCCAGTTCGCCGGATCTTCGTTGGAAGCGTACAACGTAATGGTGCCGCCATTGAGCGCCCACGTTGGCGTAATACGAGCACCGGTAACCACCATCTCAGTGTTTTGCAGCGTGCCGAGTGGCAGCGGATCAGAATATACCGTGCCGCATGGAGCGTAGGTCGAGGTCACACGATTGGTGAACAGCTTGTAGCCAGCGTTGGTAGTATTACCGTTGACCAAAATGAAATCTTTGGTGTTGTCCGGGTCGTTGTCGTAATTGATCAAGACACCAACATCCGAATCGCTGCCTGCCAATCCAATCGCTTTTGCGGTGTCGGGCGGCACGGGTGCGGTGCTTGGTGATGTCGCCGTCCAGGTCATGTTGGTTGGGCCACCAACGAAATTGGGTGTGCCTTTGTTTTGCCAGAGATACCAACGCGCAGTCTGCGTCGCTGAGACCCGGCCTTGGTCTGTTGCCATAAGCACATCGGGCTTGCCATCCAGGTTAAAATCCGAAACCATGACGTTCTGCGCGCCAGACCGATTCCACGCAACTTGCCCCGCCGGCGGCGTAACTGGCGAGGTCAGCAGTTGTGGAGTCGCGGCGAAACCACCGCCCTGTAGGCCGTAATGAATCCGCACGTCTTTGGCAGCGACCCCCGCAACGACGATGTCGCGCTTGCCGTCTTGATTAAAGTCACCAAAATCGAGCGCGTTAAAGCCGCGATCGTTAACCATCGAAACTAATTTGCTCAAGACCAATACGCCGTTGTTGGCCACCGTCGGCTCGATAAACTTTGGCGGGGTTGCACCGTTGTTAAAATACGCACGGACCAAACCGCAGTTGGCCGCGTTGGAGCATGGCGCCACGCTTGAAAAAGCTGTGCCGTTGGCCGAAGACGCCAGCACAATATCAAGTTTGCCGTCACCATTGATGTCAACCGATTTGGCTTCGCTGTCGGCCCGCATGCCTTTGAACCAGTTCAGCCCGGTGGCGCCAGCCGTAGCCGTTAGTTGGTAACGCGTACTTGCCGTATTAGGGAACAAGGTGGCGATATTAAACGCCGCAAAATTGCCCGTGCCCAAGTACATGTCAGCACGCGCCACTGCAGCGCCACTCGTGGTTTCACTGGTATCGGTATCGATGATATAGAAATCTTGTTTACCGTCGCCGTTCATGTCGCCGCAGCCAATAGCTTGCGAACCATCTGACCCAGAATTGCGAGACTCAATGGTGTACGGCATGAAGCGCGCCGTCCGAATACTGGTTGGAATGCTCCAGGTTGGCGCAGGGTCGTCGTTGACACCGTGCGATCCGGCTGGCGTATTAAACGGGGTTTTCCCGTCCCAACTTACGTTGCGATAGAATTCAATCTTTTTGCCAACAACATCAGACGACACGAAGTCGGCCCAGCCATCGCCATCAAAATCGCCTGAACAAATTTCGTGCGGGACACCGGCGAGCGTGGTCTCCGGTACTTCGCCGATTTGTCCAGCACGTTGCACCGTGAGAGCCGACTGCGCGCCGTCGTAAACGACCCCTGCCGCGTTCGTCGCCGCGAAGCCTTGCAAGCTGGTGCTGGCGTGCGTGGTTTGGGTTGACACCGAGGCGCACTGAGTATGGCCTGTGCTTGGATAAAGCAATGTTGACGTCAGTGCAAACAGACTCAGGAATGTAGTAGCAGAATGAATCGTTCGAGCCACATTGCCTCCGGATCTCAGTGTGGCACCTTTCACGGTGCCGTCGCAAGACGATCACGCAATCTGCAAACAGATTTGGAGGGCACCTACGCTGATCAACCTACATGCAATTCTTCAACGACAACCAGCGTGTTTGCCCACATCGACAAGCCCCGCGGTTTCCGCTAGCGTAGTTGATATGAAACGTTCTCCGCAAGCGGGCTTCACCTTGCTCGAGCTCATGATCGTGGTCGTGTTGATCGCAATCTTGGCTGCGATTGCCATCCCCAGTTTTATGCGCGAATCTAACAAGGTCAAAGGCGAAGCCGAAGTGCAGCCATTTCTGACCGAGATTGCCAACAAACAGGAGGCCTTCTCGCAAGGCAATGGCGTTTACCTTTCCGTGGCCACTTGGGCGCCTGTTGCCCCCAACGCGTTGACCGCGCATAAACAGAGTTTTGTACAACCTGCCGATTGGGCACCACTGCGGATCTCGCCGCCCAACGAAACCACCCGGTGCACGTTCATTACACACGCCGGTGATAGCAGTGCGCCGGCCGGCCCACTCGCTGACGCCGAGCTTGCAGCGTGCGGCATTTCCTATGATCCGCCGCCGGTCAACTACTACTACGTGTTAGCCAACTGTGACCTTAATGGCAACGGCGTGCAGAGCTGCTACATGATCTCCAGCGACAGCACGGCCTTGGTCAAGATTCGCTCCGGCGAGTAGCACGGCATTTCACGACACTGAGCGTCGGCAGCCGCAGCCCGTGCCGACCTAAATGTTCCAAGCAGCAGACTTAGCTTTGATAACCAACGGCGAACCAGCAAGTTTCATCATCACGACACGGTAGAACGTTCGCGCATCGGTACGCTCACGCACCAACAACGTGAATGGCGTGCAAAAACCACGCGCGGTGCATTCGATTGACAACGTCGTGAAGGTTGTGGGTGCAACACTGAGTGCTGGTGCCACTTCAGCTTTCATGGTGACGCCGACAATTTCAACTTTCTTTGAAAAATTGAGAAACGACAATAATGATTCGTCCGCTGCATTGATCCCGCGACGCCAAATACTGATGCGATTGATCGTACCAGCCTCGATCTGAATCCGGACCGGGTTCGAATTGTCAGCAATCGGCCCACGACTTACCGCGAACCGTGCGCCTTCACCGATTACCGCGCTCATCGAGCGGGCAACACTCTCGCTGTCGCCCCGCAGCTTGATGAAAGGAATGGCGACCGCAGCCAGAACGCCAATGAGCGCAATCACCACCATCAGCTCAACTAAGGTGAACCCCGAATTTTGCTTACTGTCACATTTGGTCAGCAAAGCGCGCTTCACAGCCCACCACCCGCATTGCGCAACGCTACGATCGTTGTGCTTGCGCTGTAAACATACGGTAGCCCATCCTTCACTGAATTGTTGTCAGGATCGAGGAAGTTTGCAACGTTGCGCTCACTGATATAACGCAGGTCAGTCGAGTTGGTTAGATTGACAGCGGCTTGGTCGCCAAACGAGTTATTGAAAAATTGCCCCACCATGTTCGCTGGCAGCAACTGCGAAAGCGGGCGCGTCGCGGTGGTGCGCAGTTCCGCGAACTTGGTTGAACGGCGTTGCACGGTGACGCCAACCGCGATTGGAATTCCGTCGGCAGGACGCTTGGTGGTATCGCCAGACGTAATGCGTTGATCTTTGAGTGTGACACCCGCAAGTTGCTGATTCGCGCTGTACCAATCGCGTTGTGGTTGGCCGTCGCGATCGGCGTCCGCGCCACCGACCACAGACCCCACTTCACTGGGCTCAACGAAGCGCAACGCAAACTGCAAGTTGGTAAACTCGGCCCCAATGACATTGAACGCGGTGCCGGCGGCGACTTCGGACCAAACGGTGGTTTGATTTAACAATCGATCATTGGGGCTCAAGTAGAACCAATCGGCTTCAACTGGAATGATTCGCACTTGCGGCTGATTCCACGGGCATATCGTTGCTGGTAAAGACATCCCCACGTTTTCAAATGCTGCCGCCGTGAGTGGTAACGCCCGCGCATTTGCAGCGACATAGCCGGCCGGTGGGCCGACTAAAACTAAGCTGACTGCTGCGGTAGCTGGAGGGTCGATGCGTACCAGGCACCCAGTGTTTCCGGTGACATCGGTAACCGCGATCAACGAAACCCCGGCCAATAACGCCGCGCTTGCCACATCGGCCACCACCAACGGCGTCGCCGGTGCGGTGGTGGGGTAGGCCAAAATGGGATCACCAACACCACGCAACATCAAGATCTGGTCGCTAGCGTCGTTGGTATTCATGGTGCCATTGCGAACATTGACCGCATGCAAGATCTTGTGAGTGGCAACGCCGGCGCAGGCCGAAGACGACGGAACCAAGCCGGGTTGGCACTGCACAAATTTAGCGAAATTGGGCGCGTTTGCTGTGCCTAACGACGTGCTTACCCGCAACCCTTGGGTTGGTAAATGGCTGCCCGCAGTGCGCAGGGCGGTTGAAATCAATTCGCGTGCAGCGATAATGCCGTCGGTGTGTTCGCCCATCTTAGCAAAACCACGCATGGTCTGCGACGTCTGATAACTAACCCCGAATACAAACGTCATCACGAGGGTGGCAAGCCCCATCGAAATCACGAGTTCAATCAGCGTAAGCCCGGCCTGACGCGACGACGGCAATTTATACCTTGGTTTGTTCACGGCGGTGTCTCCAATCGACTACGCACGGTTTCCATGGTGATGCTCCTATCGTAACGACCGTTAAAGGCACCCGCGCGCGCGCCTTCGTTGGTCCATTCGACGATGACTTGGATCCACACTAGGTCGGCTTCGACAACGCCGAAACGTACCCCGCGTCGAAACTCGACGTTGGTGGCACCACGGATCGGCCCTTCGTGCCATTCCCGCCACGTGCCATCATCACAGCCGCCGCCGGCGCTGCTATCGAACCACGAAGTTTCACTGCCAGTGATGGTGGTCGAAGTGATCGGACCATACGGCAGATTTGCATGCGGACAATTGCTCGCCGGCTCGTTGGCCAACCGTCCGTCAGCCACATGGGCCCAGGTCGCGGTTTCAAATTGCAGCACCGACAACCCGCGCAGCGTTTCGATCATGCCCTCAGCGATGCTCTCGGCCTCGGTAGCGCGTTGCGAATCAATGTTAGCGCGGCTGGTAACGCGAATCGTGCTTACGATCCCAAGCAATGCAAAGGTGGTAACCGCAAGCG
>JAGPDK010000618.1 GCA_018057605.1 Kofleriaceae bacterium
GGCCAACAGCGACTACGGCAACCGCGACCAAGCCGAAGCTTTTGTTGCCAAAACGTTCAAAGGCGAGCACATCACGATTACTGACAGCGCCGATGGCTATCGCGTCGCGTACGACAAAGTCAACGCATTTAGAAAAAGCACTGAATTCGGTGTGATCCTTGCGCGAAAGATCGGCGCCCGCGTCATCCACTGTCGCGGCGAAGGCACCGCCGACGAACTTAAGAATATTGAAGCAGTTTGCGCTAGTTTGACACTGGCACCGTAGCGCTGCGCTGCAAACGCCGGTGATAATACCAAGCCGCGCCGTAGTTGCTTCGCTATGTTTTTAGCGTTGTCGCCATTGCTGTACACCGTAAGAACGGTACTACCGCGCGTTGTCGAACGGCGCTGCGTCTCTTGGTTGTGGCGCTAGGCCATCACGCAGCACGGCATCGGGCAGTACGGCATCGGGCGCGACAGCATCGCTGGGCGGCGCATCGAATTTATAGGTGGAAACCGGGATAACCAGTTCGATACGCTGATTATCGGCCGGGTTCGGTGTTGTGGGCTGCATCCAATAGCCGATGGCCACATTGACGCTACCAATGAACAACATGCCGCCGGTTACCGGCAGAAAGTAACGACTGTGTCGCAGCGAAAACGGCGCTGAGCGATCTTTGGCCACGGCTGGGGTGTAGCACTGTTACTGATCGCGAGCGAACAACTCGGTCATGTCGGCGGGCAGAGGCGCTGCGACAACGCGTCGCGTGCCGTCGGGGTGGGGAAAGTCGACTTCGGCAGCATGCAAGGCGTGGCGCCACAAGCGGAAGTAGGCAGCACGTTCCGGGGTCCAGCCTTGGTCGCAAAAATCAATGAAGGCTTGGTCGCCGTGGTTATAGATCTTGTCGCCTACGATTGGATAGCCGGCAAACGCTAAGTGCGCGCGGATCTGGTGTTGCCGTCCGGAAATCGGACGACAGCGCAACAACGAAAAATGCGCTGATTGCGCCAGCACCGTAAACATAGTTTTGGAAGGCATGCCAACACCGTCGGTCATCATGCGCACGCCCACGAGTTTGGTTGGGTCACCGGGTTGCGAAATTCGCAACGGCGTGTCGACGGCGAACTCATCACCATCGGCCAGTGACGGCCAAGGCGGGTGGCCGACGACCAACGCTACGTAGGTTTTTTGCACGGTTTTTTTGGCGAAGGCTTGTTTGATGCTGCTGGCCGCAGCGCGATGCCGCGCCACCACCACGACGCCCGAGGTTTCGCGATCGAGACGGTGGCACAATTGCAGGCCGGGGCCCATGGTGTCGAGCATGATGCGGGTCAGGGTATTGAAGTAAAATTTTGCGGTGGAGTGCACCGGCAAGCCGGCCGGTTTGTCGATGACCAGGCAATCGTCGTCGGCGTACACGATGGCAATATTGCGTGGGCATGGTGGCTCGGGCCGTGCGGCCCGGCGCAAGGTGAAAGCATGGCCAGCGGCAACTTTGCTGTTGGGGCGTAGTTCGGCGCGCTGGGCGTCGTGGGCTTGCGGGGCGTCGGTCCGGGTTAGGGTTTCGGTGATGATTTCTTGGATTTTGGTACGTGACAGCCGGGGGATTTGGGTCTTGATAAAATGATCGAGGCGCATGCCGGCGAACTCAGGCCCAACGCTGAAGCGGCGCTCGATGATGCGCGGCTGGCCATCGGCGTCGAGGTGGCAGGTCAGGCCCCAATCGAGGCTGGGATCGGCACCTGGCGGTAAAATTCGCTGCCGGTCGGCCGCGGTGTCGGACGCGAGCTCATTCTCGCCACCCACCTCGTAGTCGTCGGGGGCCTCGGGCGCGGTGGCGTCCGGGGCAAGCTTGCTGGCGAGCGGTTGCACTGGACAAAGGGTAACCCAAACCCGCCGTTGGCGACAAAGCCAGCGTATACTTACCGGGCGCTATGAAGAAGTTTCCCGATTTCATTCCGCCAACCAAAGTCGATTACCTCGACCGCGGCGCGACGCTCCATCTACGTCGTTGCACGCTGACGGCCGTTGCCGACCCACGCCAGGAATGGTCCTTCGACAAAGAAGAGATTCGCATTGGCTCGATGGACGACAACGACATCGTGCTGCGCGACGACACGGTGAGCCGGTATCACTGCCGCATCGTCCAAGATGACACGGGGTATGTGTTGATGGACCAGCGCTCCACCAACGGCACGTTCGTCAACAAAGTTCGGGTCCGCGAAGCGTTTCTCAAGCCGGGTTGCATCGTTTCAGTTGGCCAAAGTCAGCTGCGGTTTAATGCCAGCGAAGAAGAAGTGCATATCGTGCCGTCGCGGGCCGACCGCTGCGGTCAGCTGATTGGTGGCAACGCGCGCATGCGCGAAATTTATTCAATCATCGAAAAGATTGCACCGACGGCAACCACGGTGGTTATCGACGGCGAAACCGGCACCGGCAAAGAAGTTGTGGCGCAGACCATTCACTCGCTGTCGCCTCGGCAAAAAGGTGAACTGGTGGTGTTTGATTGTGGCGCGGTGCCGCCAAACTTGATTGAAAGCGAATTATTCGGCCACGAAAAGGGCAGTTTCACCGGCGCTATGATGACCCGGCAAGGCCTGTTTGAATTGGCCGACGGCGGCACCTTGTTCCTTGACGAATTAGGTGAACTGCCGATCGATTTACAGCCCAAGTTGCTGCGGGTGTTAGAGCAGCGCGAAGTTCGCCGGGTTGGTGGCGCCAAGCCTATCAAAGTTGATGTTCGCATCGTTGCGGCGACTAACCGCAACCTCGAAGACGAAGTCAAAGCAGGGCGGTTTCGCCAGGACTTGTTTTACCGCCTGAGCGTGGTGCGGCTCAATTTGCCGGCGCTGCGCGAGCGCACCGACGACATCCCGATGTTGGTGAATCACTTTTTGACTCACGGCAACTACAACAAAGGGCCCAACGGGACGCAGCGCATCCGTAGCTTCGACCGCGATGCCATGGTGGCACTGCAAAATTACCCGTGGCCTGGCAACGTCCGGGAACTTGTCAACGTGGTCGAGCGTGCGATTTCGTTCTGCGACGGTGATACCGTGCATGCTCACGATTTGCCCGATTACATTCGCAGCGCCAAGCCTAACGCACGGCCTGAATCGGCGCGGCCCAAATCGGCGCATGGTGGCGGCGGCCATCAAACTGGGTCGGTTGCATCCATGATGAATCCAGGG
>JAGPDK010000144.1 GCA_018057605.1 Kofleriaceae bacterium
AAAATCTTGGTAGGTGATCGGACTAACACGCTGTTGTTGGTTGCCAATGAGGCTGTTTTTCTGCGGGTCAAGTCATGGGTCCAGCGTCTCGATATCGACATGCAAGTCGAAGGCGGTGGTTCGCTGCATGTCTACCGCCTCGAAAATGGGTTGGCGAAAGACAGGGCCAATACGCCCAACGGCGCACTGCAAGGCCGACAGAATCCTACGTCAGGCTCGTCGGGGGGGGGCACACCTAAAGCCCAACCCGCTGGGTTTAGTAGCGGGCTCGCGGGTTCGGAATTGTCGGGCCAAGTCCGCGTCGTCGGCGATAAAACTTCGAATGCGTTGCTAGTGACATCTTCGGGGCGCGATTTTTTCGCGTTGCGCGATATCATTAGGCAACTCGATCAGCCGCGTCGCCAAGTTTTTATCGAAGCTGCGATTCTTGAAGTTCAACTCGGCAACGAAACAAAAATTGGCTCTAGCTCGCACGGCGGCATTCCCAAGGCGGCTGGCATCATTCCCGAAGGCGTCGTGCTGGGCGGCGTGCAAACTGCCGAACTTAAATCATTGGATTTGACGACGCTGATTTCGGCCTCGGGGCTCATCGGTGGCTTGGTCGGCGCACCGTTGGCTTCGTCGGAAGCGCTGTTGGGCACGAGCATTCCTTCGTATGGCTTGTTGTTTCAAGCGCTCGCAACCAGCGCGAACACCAACATTTTGTCAGCGCCGCACTTTATCGCGATCAACAATGAGAAGACCGAATTCTCAGTTGGTACTAACATTCCTTACCGGGCTGCGACGTTTAGTGGCATCCCTGGCGGCGGTGCGGCTGGTGGCTTGGGCGGCATTGGCCAAAGCATTCAACGCGAAAAATTAAATCTCACGCTCAACGTGACGCCACGGATTTCGTCTGGCGACACGCTGCGGTTAGAGATCGACGGCGAAATTAAAGACATCGGTGAAAAAGATCCAGAACTTGGGCCAACCTGGACCGAGCGCAAACTCAAAACCCAAGTGGTGGTTCGAGATCAGCAAACCGTAGTGCTTGGCGGCCTGATTTCTGAACGCACCATCTACAATGAGAGCAAAGTGCCTTTGCTTGGCGACATTCCAATCCTTGGTTACTTGTTTAAGGTGCGTAGCAAATCGAAAAAACGCTCAAACCTGCTGATCATGCTGACCCCGTATCTGGTGAAAGATCAGCTGGACCTGCAAGAAATCCGCGAACGCAAAGAACGCGAGCGCCAGGAGTTTGTGCGATCGTTCGACAATCTAAACGAGAAATATTATCGCCATGATGTCGATTACCGTCGCAAACGCGGCGTTGTGGAAGAAATTAATCGCGCGTTGATTTCGATCGAAGAAGACGAAGCCAGCTTGCGCGAACTCAATCGGGGCCAGCGCGTTGAAGATGGTGTCATTAACTACAAGGTCGATGGCAAAGGCGATGAGGATACCGTGCCAGTACCTGCCGCGGCGCCAGCGACGAAAGCCGAAGGCGCGCCAGGTCCCATGATCGACGCAAGCGTCACCGTTAACGGCTCAACTGCCAAGCCAACCGTCAAGACGGCGACCAAACCGGCGGCGCCGAAAGCCAAAGCCGTACCTAAAACGCCAGCAGCTACGCCGGTTGTTACGCCGGAGCCCCGGTAATGGTTGCGCCGATGGGATACCCAACTCCGCTCAGCATCGCCTCGGTGGTGCCGGTGCAAGCTTTGCCGCCACTGATCGGCGAGTTGCTCATCGCGCGTTGCGGCGTGACCGCTGAAACCATCGAACGTGGCTTAGAAAAGCAGCGCGACGAAGGCGGCCTGTTAGGCGAAATTCTCGTGAACTTGCGGCTGATCGAAGAAGATCAGCTGGCGCTAGCGCTGTCGTTGCAGTCTGAGATGGCATACCTGCGCGAGTTGCCGCGGGCCGAAGAAATCCCGACCGAACTCATCGAAAAGGTCCCGATTAACTTTGCCAAGCAGCACAGCGTGTTGCCACTCGGTCGGGACGGTACTGGGCGCGTGATGGTTGCCATTGTCGACCCCAGCCGCTTGGAAGTTCTCGATAACATCGCGGTGTTGCTCGGCGAACCCGTCGAGGCGGTGGTCGCTGCACCAAGTAAAGTACTCGATTGTATCAATCGTGCGTACGCCCGCATTCGCAGCGGCGCCGAATTGGAGTCGTCGAGCAAAGGCAAAGGCGACGACGAAGAAGACTTTGGGCAAGCCGAAGAACTCGTCGATATGCTTGATGCCAACGACGAAGCGCCGATTATTCGATGGGTAAACTCGTTGATGTTCCAGGCTGCCAAAGATCGGGCCTCAGATATTCACATTGAGCCGGGCGAACGCGATGTCGTGGTGCGGTACCGCATCGACGGCGCGCTGCGTGAAGCCAAACGGGCACCTAAAAAATTCCAGCCGTCGATCGCGGCCCGGGTCAAAATTATGGCCGGGCTGAACATCGCCGAAAAACGGCTACCGCAAGACGGTCGGATCCGCCGTAAAATGGCCGGCAAAGACGTCGACATGCGGGTTGCCACCGTGCCGGTTGCGGCTGGTGAACGCATCACGATCCGTTTGCTCGATCGTAGTTCGGTGTTATTAGGCTTAGCCGATATTGGCTTTGCCGAAGATCACCTGGAGTCGATTCGCGCGATCATCAAGCGGCCGCACGGCATCTTGTTGGTCACCGGACCTACCGGCTCGGGCAAAACCACGACGCTGTACGCTTGTTTGTCGGAGATTAATTCGCCCGATCAAAACATTTTGACCATCGAGGATCCGGTTGAGTATCAGCTCGAAGGTATTTCCCAGACGCAAGTCAACGCCAAGATCGATTTGACGTTTGCTTCGGGGCTCCGGTCGTTTTTGCGGCACGATCCTGATGTCATCATGGTTGGTGAAATTCGCGATCGTGAAACCGCTGAAATTGCGATTACCGCTTCGCTCACGGGTCACTTCGTGTTTTCCACAGTCCATACCAACGATGCGGCGGGCGGGATTACCCGTCTGGTCGACATGGGTATCGAGCCATTCTTGGTAGCGTCGTCGCTGGTCGGCCTGTTAGCCCAGCGCCTGGTGCGGCGGCCTTGCTACGAATGTGCGATTCCGCGCCGGCCTAGCCAGGCCGAAGTCATTGAACTAGGCCTGGATCCAAGCATCTTTTTTGCCGGTGGCTACGATTTTCCCAAGGTCAAAGGCATGCGGCCACCACCGATTGGCACCGTGTATCAGACGGTCGGCTGTCGGGCTTGTAACGAATTAGGCTACCGCGGCCGAACTGGCATCTACGAGTTGCTCATGATCAACGAGCAAGTGCGACGCTTGGCTCTCGACAAAGCCGACGCTGGCGCCATTCGCAATGCTGGCGTTGCCGCTGGCATGGTGACGTTGCGGGCTGAAGGCGCACGTAAAGTGGTGCAAGGCCTAACCACGCCAGAAGAAGTTATGCTGATGACGGCGGAGGCGACAGACTAATGGCGATGTACGCTTACAAAGGCATTGGATCGAGCGGCAAGGCAACGACGGGCACGAAAGATGCCGAGTCACCTAAGGCGCTGCGCCAAGCCCTGCGCAAAGACGGCGTGGTGGTCACGTCGTTTGAACTCACGCGTGGTGGCAACAAATCGAAGGCCGCGAATTCCGCCAAAAGTGGTCTGTCGCGTGACGTCGATTTTGGTGGATTTTTAGGTGGGGTCAACAAGACCGAAGTTGCGGCATTTACCCGCAAGATGGCAACCCTGCTCAAAGCCGGCATTCCACTGGCCGAGGGCTTGGGCGCGCTGGTTGAGCAAACCCAAAATATGCGCTTGAAGACGCCGTTGTCCGAAGTTCGGACAGCGGTAAATGAAGGTACGACGTTAGCGGATGCGTTGGCCAAGCATCCAAAACTGTTTGATGAGTTGTTCGTTTCAATGGTTCGGGCTGGTGAGGTGGCGGGTAATCTCGATGACGTGTTAACGCGCCTCGCCGATTTTTTGGAGAGCTCGCAAAAGCTCAAGTCCAAAGTGCAAAGCGCGATGATTTACCCGATGGTCATGCTGGTTGTAGGCATGGGCATTATGATCGTGTTGATGACCGCGGTGGTGCCAAAAATCACCTCGATGTTCGTGCAGCAAGGCAAAACCTTGCCAATCAACACGCGCATGCTGATTTGGTCGTCGCAGTTTTTGGGCAAAAACGTGTTGTGGCTGCTTATCGCGACGGTGGTTGCGATTGTGTTGTTCCTCAAATGGTCGCGATCGCCTGGAGGCAAACCAACGTGGCACAAATTTGTGCTGTCGCTTCCGCGCATGGGCGAACTGGTACGCACGATTAATGTCAGTCGCTTCTCGCGCACGCTCGGTACCATGCTGCAATCGGGTGTGCCGATGCTGCGGGCCATGGACACCGCGAAAATGATTATGAGCAATGTCATTTTGCGCGGCGCGGTGGAGACTGCCAAAAAAGCCGTGTCCGAAGGTGAGTCGCTGGCCGCCACGCTCAAGAAGACCGGGCAGTTTCCAGGCGATATGATTCATATGGTGGCCGTTGGCGAGCGCGCTGGCCAACTTGAAACGATGCTGGAACGGGTCGCAACCACTTACGAGTTGGAAGTTGATACCGCGCTAAGCCGATTCACCGCGCTGCTTGAGCCATTGATGCTAGTTTTTATGGGCGGCGCTGTCGCATTTATTGTTTTATCGATTCTGCAACCGATCATGGACCTCGGTGCCATCAGCGGTCCGAAGTCCAAGTAGCCAACCAACGAAGGGATATCTATGAAAACGCTCACGGAAACAGTTACCTCGCAACGCTGGACGGTTCGCCTCGCTGATGCGTTGGCTCGTCGCCAACAAGGCCAACGTCGTGGTCAACGCGGCATGACCTTGCTCGAAATTATGATCGTGTTGGCAATTTTGGCTCTGGTCATGGGCTTGGTGGTTGGTCCTCGCGTGTTGGCGATGTTCGGCGAATCCAAAGTTAAAATTGCCAAAGCCACCGTCGGTAAATACGCCAACGAGGCATTTCCGCAATGGTCGATGAACAACACCGGTAAGGCCTGCCCAGGTCAACTCAACGACCTCAATACCTACATGAACAATGCCGATGGCAAAGACCCCTGGGGCACGCCGTACAAGATGTTGTGTGGTTCGAATTTGCCAGCAGGCGCCAAGGGCCTTGCGGTGATTTCGGCAGGCGAAGATGCCAAAGAAGGGACGGCCGACGACATCAAGTCGTGGGAGTAGATCATGCGATCCCGACGAACCCACACGTATAGCGCCCAGCGTGGCATGACGATCTTGGAAATCATGATCGTCATTGCCATCGTTGCGGCAGCATCGATGTTGGTTCGTAGTGGGTTTCGGTTGATCTCGAAGGCTGACCTTTCGGAATCGTCAGTTGAAATCACCGCCGTGGTACGGGCAGGTGCCGAGTTGGCTAGCTCGAAAGGCGAAATGCATCGCCTGGTTATCGATCTGGACAAGCAAGCGTACGTACTAGAGGTGTGCAAAGGCGCCGCCGCGGTGGTGCGCAACGACGCGGTGGCAATCGACGAGCAAGGTAAACAACGTGCGCTCGATCGGGCCAAAGACCGCATGCGCGGGTTGCCGGCCGACGCGTTTAGCACAGGCGACGCCGAGGAATCGACCAAGCGCGTGACCGCGCTGGCTGGGCAGCATGTCGCTGACCGTATGTGCGTGCCCGAAACCCAAGCGTTGTCGGGCGACGCCGATGGCAAAGGTTGGATTCGTAAACTGCCATCCGACAAAGGTATTAAGGTCCGCAAAGTCTATGTTGCGCATCGCGATGAAGCGCAGACAGCTGGCCAAGTGGCGATCTACTTCTTTTCAAACGGCTCGTCGGAAAAAGCCGTCATCGAACTTACCGACGGCAGTGATGTGTACTCAGTGTTGATTTTCGGCCTCACCGGGCGCGTCGAGTTGCGAGATGGTGCGCTCAGCGATGTGGATTCGCACATGTTGCGCAATCCTAAAGGTGACAAAGACAAAGCGCGGGAGGAACGCAAATGAAGCGCCATCATTTTCAAATTCCACGCCCGGCTCGCGGCTTCACTTTGGTTGAGGTCATGATCGCCTTGGCGCTACTCGGCATGACGTTGGTCGTCGTCAGTAAGAGCACGGCCAATAATTTGCTGAACGCGCAAAACGCCCACATGACCGGGGTCACCACAGATTTGGCGCGTGGCAAAATGTATGACACCGAGGAGCGCCTGCTCAAAGACGGGTTCTCGGACTCGGATCAGAGCGCCAACGGGGATTTTTCTGACGAAGGTTGGCCCAACGTAAAATGGGACGCGAAAGTCGAACAAGTGGAATTGCCCCCGTTGCAACAGCTCCAGCAGATGGCCAAAGGCCAAGCGCAAAAGACCGTTGCCGAACGCGCCAAGGCGTTGGGGTCGGCGAACGCGGCTAGCGGCGGTTCATCACCTGCGCCTGCTGCACCGCCCCAATTCGACGACAAATGTTCGGAGGAGGGCGATACCCCAACGAATTTTCAGGACAGCGCCCTGGGTGGCATGCTGGGCATGATGGGTGTCGACGATAGTGGTGGGGTTGATGGCGCCGCGGCTGGTGGTGCAAGTTTCATCAGCTCGCAATTTCAGTTGTTTCAGCAATTACTCAAAGCCTCGATACGCAAGATCACCCTGACGGTGTCGTGGAAGGTGCTTGGCGAAGATCGCGATATGAAAGTTGTGGCTTACTTTACCGACGCAGGTGGCCTCACCAAAATTCTCGGCAGCCTTGGTGCGACGCCATGACCCGGCAAGCGTTGGTGGCACGGCAATCGCGCGTATCGCGCGCAGTACGCGCATCGGGGCATCAAGGCCAGGCGGGCTTGACGTTGATCGAAGTGTTAATTGCGATCACCATCATGGTGTTGATGATGACGCTGGCCTGGAGCACCATTTCCAACACGTTGGCCGCCAAAAATATGGGTGAAGCCGTCGAAAGCCGCAATCATGAGCTGCGCTTGGCGATGGGCCGGGTGATTGCCGATTTTGAAGGCGCGTATTTGTCGCGCAACGAAGAATCGGCCGCCTCCAATCCACGCACACAGTTTGTTGGCAAAAGCGGCGGCGCGATTCCGGAGATCCGTTTTTCAACACTCGGGCACCGCGTGCTGTGGGCCGACGCCAATGAATCCGAACAAACGCTCATTTCATACGAGCCCATAAATGATCGGGACACCCCCACCAAAACCAACTGGTTGCGACGTGAACAGCGGCGGCTGTCGCATCGCACGATCAACGAAGAGCCGGCCGAGTACGACATCGTTTTGCGTGACGTTTATAAGGTGACGTTTGAATTTTGGGATTGGAACAGTCAAGCCTGGAAAGATCGCTGGGATACCACCGTGACCGACGGCGAACGCGGGCGCTTGCCGTCGCGCGTGCGCATTACCATTGTCACCAAAGATGAAAAAGGTAACGAAACCAAACTCTCTAGCCAGGCGCGAATCTTGATGCAAGAGCCGCTGAATTTTGTCCAATGAACCAACGCATGCCACATCGCATCGTTCATCGCGCAGGTCAATTCAACGGCCAGCGAGGGGCATCATATCGCCAGCATGCCGGGCAGCGCGGGATTGCGCTCATCGCAACGATGATTGCGTTGGCCATTGCTTCGATGATTGCCACCCAGTTTGCAACTTCGACGACCGCTGACACCATTGCCGCTGCCAATTATCGCGATGGCATGCGCGCGCATTTTCTGGCGCGGTCGGCCTTGAATTTGGCCGAATTGGTGATTCGGGTGCAACAACGGCTCGATAATTTTAAAGGCGCGGGAGGTGTGCAAATTACCGACTTCGCCGATCAAGTGTTGCTTGCGTTTTGCGGTAGCAAGCGTGAAGTCACTGCGGCCACCGGCTTAGATGCTGGTGCCGCAAAGGGGCTGGGGGCCGATATTGGCACCTGTGGTGTCACCAAAACGTTGGGCCTAGAACCTGGGACCGGCATGGCCGGCATTGGCACCGACGACGGCAAGATCAATCTCAACTGCGCCAATGGCAACGACGCCACGGCGGCCACGCTCAAGAGTAAGCTCGATGCGTTATTGTTCTTTCCGGCCTATGACGCGGTGTTCGAAGATGGTGATGCCGAAGGCTGGCGCCGCAACCGTGAAACCCAAGTTGCGGCTATTCTCGACTTCATCGACAATAATTCGTTGCGGTTGCGCGAACGCGGGACCACCGAAGACTATGGTTACGAGAGCTTGCGCGACGATTATCGTGCCAAACAAACCTATCTCGACACTGTTGGCGAGGTGAAGCTCGCGCGCGGCGTTGACGATCGGTTCTTTGATCTGTTTGGCAATGCGTTCACCGTGTACGGCAGTTGCAAAACCAATATCTCGACGGTGACCGACACCCAATTGCTCGCAGCGATGATGATGCTGTCCGCTAAAAATCAAAACGATCCAATTTTGCTTAATCCCACCAAGATTTGGACGTTGGCAGGCATCGTGGTGAAAGCTCGGCAATTCGGCATGGTGTTTTCATCGCTCGACGACTTCATTGATTTTGTGCGCGACCCATCAAGCGCGTTTGGCGCATTCGCGAACAAGGGCTCCGGCACCGGAGCTGCTAGCGGTGGTTCCAGTTTTCAAATTCCAGGCCTCGCACCAGGTGAAAAAATTGGGTTGGAACTCGATAAGACCAAACTCGGTCAAATTGCTTCGGCAGGGGCGCGGCGCACCTACCGTTTGTACGCGTGGGGAGAAATTCAACGGGCCCAGATGGATAGCAAATGTCGGCCGTTGTTCCCGTCGATCCGGCGAACCATTACTGGCGTGTGGGATACCAAAGTTGTGAATCAAAATGCCCGTCGCCCCGAGGTCCGCAGTGGCTCTTGGGTGTTTCTAAAGGAAGACTAATTATGGCCAGAGTGTATGCAGTTGATCTCGGTGCCTGGAGCGTAAAAGTGGTGGTCGCCACGCAAGGTTTACGTGGTGCAACGATCAATCACGTCATTGAACGCTTGGTGCCACCCGGCGACGGCCCGCTAGAGCCACGGGCCATCGCCGTACTCGCGGCGATCGTGCGCGAATTCAATTTGAGTCACGATGCGGCCTTTTGGGGGTTGTATGGCGATCAAGTATTCACCAACATTCTAGATTTTGATTTCAGAAGTCTGCGCCGCGCCGATCTGCATCGTGCAGTTGGCGCCGAACTCGAATCGCTGGTGCCACTCGATCTTGAAGATATGGTGTACGCGTCGGATACTGTCCCGGAAATTGTCGCGGCACCGGAGCTTGAAGGTCATAGTCGTGGGCGTGTCGCCGCACCGACGTTGGGCATGCGGGTGCTCAGTTATGCCATGGCGAAAAGCCGGGCTGAATCGTTGATTGCACAAGGCCAGGCGATCGGCGCTGAGCCGCGCGGCTTGTTGCCGGTCGCGGGCGCCGCAGCGCGTCTGATAGCGGCGGTGCCTTCATTTCACGAGTTCGCAACCGCAGGTACGGTTGCCGTGATCGATATCGGGCATGAGCGCTGCGATGTCGTGGTGCTTAGCCAAGGCAAAGCAGCCTATTCACGAACCATGGCGCGGGCCGGCAAGCAGGTGACCGCGGCTATTGCGCAACACTGGAAGCTTTCGTTTGCCGACGCTGAGCGCGCAAAACACTCGGATGGCTTTGTTGCCTCGTCACTTGAGCCCGCGACCTCCGAAGCGTGGGACCGCGTGCATCAAGTGGTGGTGGCCGAACTCTTGCCATTCGCGCGTGATCTTCGGCAAACCTTGGCGTCGGCGCGGGCTCGGACCGGCGCGACCATCAGCCGTGCGTTGGTCGTCGGTGGCGGCGCACGGCTGCGCGGTTTGGCATCATTTCTAACCGAGCAATTGGGTGTGCCGTGCAGTGGCTTGTCGGCCGCCGATATTGAAGCACTTGCGAAAATCGAAGATCGTAGCGCCGTCGATTCGAGTGCCCTAACCATTGGCATGGCCATCGACGCTGCCAGTGGCCGGCCCACTATGGATCTGCGGTCCGGCGTCTTGGCCTCGCGCATGGACTTGTCGTATTTGCGCACCAAGGCGCTGCCGTTGGGCATCGCGCTGGGTGCCGTGTTGACCTGTGCAATTGGCGCGTCCTACGCGGACTGGTACCGCTTGAAAAAGGCTGAAAAGACGTTGGCGCTGCGGGTGGCGCAGGAAAGCGCCGAATATTTTCCTGACGGCAAATCGCGCGATGTCGCTACCATTTTGGGCACCGCCACCAATGCTGGCAACGGCGAAGATGCGGCCGAGTCGCCACTACCGCGGCTGACCGGCTATGACATCTTGCTTGAAGTCGCAAACAAGATACCGCCAAAAGATAAAATCACCCTCGACGTAACCAAACTTGAGATTACTCGCGACAAGATCGATCTTGGCGGCACGGCCAAAAAACCGGAAGAAATTGACGCGCTGGTTACCGCCTTGCGTGAAATTAAATGTTTTGGCGAAATTGGCCGGGGCGCGACCGAAAGCGATGCCAACGGGCTCAAGAAGTTCACCTTGTCGATTCCCTCCACCTGCATGTGAGTGAGCCTTATGTCGATCATTGAAACAATTCAAACCTGGTGGGATCGGATTTCTCCGCGCGAAAAACGTACCGTCGTAATTGCCGGTATTGCCATGCCCCTAACACTGCTGCTTTGGGGCGGGCTCAAAATTCATGATGGCCTGGCAGCGCGCGAAGTTCAAAATGAAAAAATGCGCAAAGCGTTAGGCGTATTAGCTAGTTTACGGTCGCGTGGTCCGTCCGCACCAACGGATACGACGCTCGCTGATATGCCCATCGAAGCTGCCAAGTTGGAAAGCTATTTGGAAGCGGCCGCCAAAAAAGTCAACGTGGTTATCCCTCGGTATTCGCCTGGAGCCGTGGTGCCCAAAAATGGCTTTGTTACCCATTCGATGCGCATCGAGCTCAACGATCTAACGATCGAACAGTCGAAGGCATTCATGGAAGAGGTTGAGAAGGGCTCACGTTATGTGGCCGTTACTCAGCTTGCGGTGACCCGTGATTACAAAGACAAGGACAAACTC
>JAGPDK010000619.1 GCA_018057605.1 Kofleriaceae bacterium
CAATTCCGGATAGTTCGACGAACCACGGATCGACCGCCACACCATCGGGTGCCCCGCCAGATTCCAACGCCACTAAGCGCGCCACGGCGGTATCGTATGCGGTGCGTTTGCGCGCGATTTTGCCGCGTGCCCGCAAGCGCCGCAGCAACGCCACGCCAAGCCCCAGCCAAATGAGGCCGAGCCCACCCAATGCATAGTGCCAACGCGACCAGCCGCCAACATTCGCGGCCAGCTCACCAGCTGCCGGACGTAACTCGGCGTTGCTCTTGCTAACCTGCACTGGATCCACCGCAAGCGAAATTTCCTCTGTTAGCACTTCGGTACGCTCGCCTGCGATCGCCGCCGACCCGCGTGCGCCGCTACCCAACGCCGCCGCGCTGCCAGCACCGACGGAACCCGGCGTAGTGCGAGCGTCGAGCATTTCGATACGGAACGGCGGCACCCGGTGCCTGCCGCTACTTGGGGCCACCAACGTATATGTTTGAACCTGAACCTGGTGGCCATTGGCTTCCCGCCGAGTTTCACGGTCGTAGTGCTCGACGCGAAACCGCCCAACGCCGGCCTCTTGAAACGGCAAATCCACCGACACCCCCGGTTCGGCGTCCACTTCGAGCTGCACAGTAACCTGCCCGTCGAGCGTCGGTTTTGCAGGCCAAACTCGCACCGTAGCTTTGATTGGTCCATTTTCGGTGATCTTGGTAATGGCATCCGTGGGAACAGCCGCCGTGACCGCAAGCGGTGCCGCTGCTTTGCCGCGGCAGGCACTCATGATCAACAACGCGACAACCAACCAGCAGCGGCGCGTGAACGCGCGCGGCTTATCATGCAAGCGGCGCGGCGCCTGTGCCACAGAGCAACGGCCTTGGCCGAGCAAAGACGGCCCGAGCCTACGCGAGGTGTGCTGGCAATCACTCATCGCCGACCTCGTTTGCGTTCCCGGAAAAATCGCAGCAATGGATCAACCATCGACTCATTTGCGTCAAAGGTAATGAGATCGACGCGACTGGCGCGCAGCGTGTCTTTCAAATCTCGCTGACGTTGCGCCGCCAAGCGTTGCAACTCGTCGCGAAACTCCACCGAATGGGTATCAACCAAGCGCGTCGCGCCGGTTTCTGCATCAACCAACGTGACCAGCCCCGCGGCCGGCATCACGGTTTCGCGCGGATCCGTGACCAATGCAGCGACCAGATCGTGCTTGCGGCCGGCGTGGCGCAGCACGTCGAGGTAATTTTCGTCGACGAAATCCGAAATCAAAAACAACACGGTGCGACGCGGTAACACTTTACGACAAAATTCCAGCGCCGCACCGATGCTGGTCGCACGGCCCTGGGGCGTGGCGGGCGCATCAGTCGCGCTGCGTTTGCGCCGCAGCTGTTGCCACCACGAGCGCACCATACCCGGCCATTCCGTGACCATGCGGCGTTGCTGCGTAGCCAAAGGTTCACCGCCACCACGGGCCAACACTTCGCGAATGACCCGCAACGCATGTTTGCTGCCTTTGCGAGGCGGAATATACAGATCGGCGGCACCATGAAACAACAACAGCCCAACTTTGTCGTCATTGCTGGTGGCCGACAAGGCCAGCAGCGCTGACAGCTCGGCGGCGGCTTCCAATTTGCTGCGTCGGCCCGAACCAAACTCTTGCGAGGCGCTGATATCGACCAGCAACATCACGGTGAGTTCGCGCTCTTCCACAAAGCGCTTCACATGGGCCTCGCCAGTTCGCGCCGTCACGTTCCAATCAATGGCACGGACATCATCACCAGGCACATACGGGCGAACTTCGTCGAACTCCATCCCGCGGCCCTTGAACACGGATACGTAAGCGCCAGCCATTACATCGGCGACGTCTTTTCCAGTGACGAACTGGATCCGTTTAACAGCTTGGGCAATTTCGGCAGGCAACATGATGACGCTATCGCAGGCTATGGAACCGGGACGTTTTCAAGGATCTGCGCGACCACATGATCGGAAGTTTTGCCTTGCGCTTCAGCTTCGTAGCTAACCATCACGCGGTGCCGCAGGACATCGGCCGCGATGGTTTTGATGTCGTGCGGGCTGATGTAGGTGCGGCCGGTTAACAACGCCTGGGCCTTGGCAACTTTGATCAAGTTGATCGAAGCCCGCACCGACGCGCCATTTTCAATTAGCGAAGCCAGGGCTGGCATGCCCGCCGCTTTAGGATCGCGCGTCGCCGCCACCAAATCGACGACATAGCGCTTAACTTTGTCGTCGACAAAAACTTGTTTAACGACATCGCGCGCCGCTAGGATTTCATCGCAATTCATGACTTTGTTGGCACGCGGCTCGCCGCCCGAACCCGCCATCCGATCGATAATTTTGACTTCGTCTTCGCGCGTCGGATAACCAACTTTGACTTTGAGCATAAATCGATCGAGTTGGGCTTCCGGCAGCGGATACGTACCTTCTTGATCAATTGGATTTTGCGTCGCCAGCACCAAAAAAGGTTCGTTGAGCGGAAACGTTTGGTCACCAAGGGTGACCTGTTTTTCCTGCATGGCTTCAAGCAGGGCCGATTGCACCTTGGCCGGCGCACGGTTGATTTCGTCGGCCAATACAAAATTGCCGAACACCGGGCCTTTTTTGACGGTGTAGTTGCCGTCACGAGGATTGTAGATTTGGGTACCCACCACGTCGCCAGGCAGCATGTCCGGCGTGAACTGAATACGCGTAAACACGCCTTCGAGTGCGTCAGCCAACGTGCGAATCACCAGCGTTTTGGCTAGCCCCGGCACACCTTCAAGCAAGACGTGGCCACCGGCCAAAAGGCCAAGCAACAAGCGGTGCAGCATCTCATCTTGGCCAACCAAGACTTTGCCCACTTCGGCTTTGAGGGTTGCGAATTTTGATTGCAGTTGGTTTGCGTCTTGTGTGAGTCGGTCCGACATATTTGATCCCAAAGCGTAAGGCGCCAGAGCGTCACATTGCCGAGCCCTGGGTGTCGAGTCAACTAGACCCGACGGACATCTTATTTCCGAGCTATGCAGATTTTTTCAAATCGGACGATCGTTGCGCAATTGCTTGAAATTTGTGATTTTCTAGCACGATTTTGGCTGCACACGGCATCCTGCCTGGACACGGTGCCCGCCTCCGCCGTCGCCACGCTTACACCTCCACGCCATAGCGCAGGAGCTTGCGATAC
>JAGPDK010000620.1 GCA_018057605.1 Kofleriaceae bacterium
CGGTTGGGCTACGCGAGCGGCGCCGCGCCCGTGCTACGCAGCAGGTTGGGGCGCTGCGACCAGCGCGCCGGTCCACCATTCATAGTCGCGACCCAAGCTATCGCTGCTTGGGAAAAACACCAGGTAGCTCATGGCGTCGTAAGGCAAAAAGCTGGGGCGGCCGCCGAGATCGTGGCCGATCTGATGCACGGTGCGCCAAGTCCCGGTGTTGAAGTACACGGCTGGTTTCCCACCGACATGGCCGAGTGGCTGCATCGAAGCGAAGTGCGAATGACCGTTGACCACAAAGCGTAAGCCGCGGCCACGTCGAAGTAGTTCGGCCCCGGCCGCCGCTGACATTTTGCCATCAAACGATTGTTGAAAAAATCGGTATAGGCCAGTTAAGCGCTCGTCGTGGCCGTGCGCCATGATTTTATTGCGTGAAAGCTCCAACAACAACCGTAGCTTTTTACCCATATCGAGACTAAACGTTTTGTGCTGGGCTTTGAGCCACTGGCCGACGAAGTCATTGCTAAGAAACTCATCCACAACTTCGGCCCACACTTGACCCATGGGCCGCAACAAGTCGTGTTGCCCGACACTCTGCTGGCGCACCCACGCTGGCACGGCGTAGACTGGCCGGACGTCGTCGATATCGTCGATGTGCTCAATGCCTGGATGGTCGGCACCGACCAAGGCCCGCACGCGCTGAGGAAATCGCAGAATCAATTCTGAGCCAATGGCGTCGCCAATAGTGGCGTCACCGTCGGGGCTGGCATTGAGTGGGTCGCCGCTGTTGCCGTGGTACGCCAACACGCCGTGTTCACGAAATTCTAGTTCGCGATGTAACTCGAGATCTTCGGTACCGGTCAGCGCGCGCGCCACCGCTTTGCGCGCAGCGGGCGCGGTGAGCAGCAAGCGATCGTGATTGCCGATGACGTAGTGAATTTTAAGTTCGCCGGCCATCACGCGATCGCGCACTGCTTTGAAAAAGCCGGCTTCGCGGGTAATCGTCTCGGCGACGATCCGCTCAACGGTAGCGATCACGCCGTTGTTACTTGCGCCGTGGTACGGGCGATGTCGAGCTGCGAACCACGTTGGTGACCGCACTAGGTCAAAAACATCGCCAACAAAGCACAGCTCGGCAGGGCGGGCGCCACGCGCCGCGCGAATCCGGGTCCAAAACCGTTCAAACTGTTGTTCTTTGCTCACCGCGTTGCCATGCAAACTGTCGGTGAGATGCAAATCGCTGACGAAGATCAGCATTGAACGATTCATACGCTGAGCTCCGGTACGGGGCTGGCAGCATTGGCGGTAGGCTGCCGGTCGCCGGCGATTGTGTGGCTATTTGCCGGGTGCTGGAGCAATCGTTTTCGGTTGCAGCGCTTCGCCGCTGTCTTTTTCTTGTTGGTCCGCATCAATGACACGATAGTCTTTAACTGATTTTTCGTCGAACTCGAACCAGCTGTCTTGTTGAGCTTTTTCAAAATCAGGTTCGTAAAACCGGAAGTGGTTAATGTTGTTGGAGGAGTCGATAATAATCGACTGGGTGACACGATAGTTGGTGGGCGCGACTACGAGAATCAAGTTGCGGTACTGCGCCGATGGCTTTTTCGGCGACAGTTTCAACACGATTTCGCCTTCGGCGCCGTACTTTTTGGATGTGTCTAGTTCGGCGTTAAAGTCCGCGCGCAAGTCGCCTTTGCCGTACAAAAACGAAACGGCGACGGGCATCAGATCGTTTTCGAGGCTCTTTTTCATGACTTGTTTGTTGTCATGCTCAACCACGTACAAATATTTGCCGTTGGAGATGAAGCTTTTTTTAGTGGTGGTCTTATTGCCCTTTTTCTTGGCGTAATAATCCCACCGCATTTTGCCAGGCTTGCGAATCCACACCATACCGTCGGAATCTTTGGCCTGGCCGAACGTTGCGTTGGTAACCGACTGGCGAAATTTTGCCGTGACTTGTTTGATGCCAGCGTAAAACTGTTGCACGTGATCCACGGCATCATTCGCTGGATTTGCAGCGACCACGACGGAGGGTTTGGCTGGGCCTGGCGCAGGTTTGCTTGCAGTTGCCGCGGGCGTCACCGTGGGTTGCGCGCCAGGTGCCGGCACCTTGGCCTTTACGGATGCACGGGCCGGCGCGCTGGTACGTTGCGCTGGTGTTGGTTTGGTAACTAGACTTGACGACGGTGCCGCACCACTGGCAGAGGTCATCGCGGCGGTAAAAAGAGCTAGGATTTGTTCGATCATAAATACACTCCAACAAGCGGGTTCGTACATGCTGCGAACCTGGGCTGACACTACTATGACGTACAACGAACGCGCTCGATTCAAATCGATATATCACGTGATTGAGCGGAGTTAGCTGGCATGGGGGCCAGGACAGGGTGGGTGGCGAGGGCACCGAGGGCGGTATCGGTTCACGGCGTGAGGCCTAATGTATTGTCCGCAACCGTAGTGACAGGGCCCACCATTCCCCGCACGGGTTGATTGCTTTATACGATAGCGACGAGTGGCATCGTGCGTCGATCGCCGGCAACCACGCGCTGAGTTGACACCGTGCGGCCGGGTGAGGCGCTACCTAACGGTCTGCGTGTGGGCGGTGCGTCTATAATTAGTCGTGGATCTCTCCATGTATTGAACGCTTGCGCGTCCGCGAGCAGGCGTGGGATTGTGTACGGGGGACCTCACCACGATGATCGATCCATTTAACGCGTGGCTAAAAGCGCGGCATGAACAGGCGACGCTTGGGGCAACCCGTGGCGGCTTAGCCCTACAAATCAAGGCACTCAAAGAAATATTGAGCGATGTAGAGGAACACGAAGAAAACATCGACCTCTACGGTGACGGCGAATATTCACAAGGTGAATTGTCTAGGTTTCTCAAGGAAGCGCAGCGCGCGATGGTCGCGTTTGACCGCGGCCCACGCGTGCCAATAGCTGCGGCACCGGTCAGTGCCAGCCGCATCGAGCTGTCCGCGCCAACTCTGTTTCCCGGCGGCGGCGGCGTTTGGCCGGTGGTGAGTGGCACTTCGTTTATGTCCACCGACGACGGGGCGGCCTGCTTGCGCGCTATTGCTAGTGGTGAGGTGACAACTCGATTTGATTTCAAGAACGCGGATCTGCGATCGGTCGCTGTTTCACCTGATGGCGCTGTCCTTGTGCTAGGGCTGTGGAG